>JAPOQB010000314.1 GCA_026710965.1 Deltaproteobacteria bacterium
ATGGATATCTCCTCGGCCTTGTCGACGATGGCGGTGCGGCGCCCGTCGCCGAACGCTTCCTTCACCTCCCGAAGCTCCTCGACGATGATCGCGTAAATCCTCTTCTCGTCCGCCAGAATCGCCCGAAGCTCCGCGATGTTGGCCTCGACCGCCCGGTGCTCCTCGATGATCTTGTCGCGCTCGAGCCCGGTCAGGCGCTGCAGGCGCATCTCCAGAATGGCCTGGGCCTGCGCCTCGGACAGGCCGAAGTTGGTCATGAGGCCTTCCCGCGCGGTGCGGGGGTCCCGGGACTCCCGGATCAGGGTGATGACCGCGTCGAGATTGTCCAGCGCGATCTTGAGCCCTTCGAGGATGTGCAGCCGCTCCTCGGCCTTCCTCAGGTCGTACGCGGTGCGCCGGGTGACGGTTTCCCGGCGGTGCTCGAGGAACGCCTCGAGGATCTCCTTCAAGTTCAGCAGCTTCGGCCGGCCATCGATGATGGCGAGCATGTTGACACCGAAGGATTCCTGAAGGCTCGTGTGCTTGTAAAGGGCGTTGATGATGATCTGCGGCATCGCGTCGCGCTTGGGCTCGATGACGATGCGCATGCCGTCACGGTCGGACTCGTCCCGCAGGTCGGCGATGCCCTCGATCTTCTTGTCGTTGACCAGGTTGGCGATCTGCTCCAGCAGGCGGGTCTTGTTCACCATGTACGGAATTTCCGACACGATGATCTGCTCCTTGCCGGTCCGCTTGACGGTCTCGGTGAACACCCGCGCGCGCATCTGCACGCTGCCGCGTCCGGTCTTGTACCCTTGGCTGATGCCCTCGCGCCCGTGAATGAACCCGCCGGTGGGGAAGTCGGGGCCGGGAATGTACTCGATCAGCTCGTCGATGGTCAGCCCGGGCCGCTCCACCAGCGCGATGAGGCCGTCGATGACCTCGCTCAGGTTGTGCGGCGGGATGTTGGTGGCCATACCCACGGCGATGCCCGAGGCGCCGTTGATGAGCAGGTTGGGCAGCCGCGACGGCAGCACCGACGGCTCTTCCATGGAGTCGTCGTAGTTGGGCAGGAAGTCGACGGTCTCCTTGTCGATGTCGGCGAGCAGCTCGTGGGCGATGCGCGCCATGCGGATTTCCGTGTAGCGCATGGCGGCCGGCGGATCGCCGTCGATGGAGCCGAAGTTCCCCTGGCCGTCCACCAGGCAGTAGCGCATGGAAAAGTCCTGCGCGAGGCGGACGATGGCGTCGTAAGCGGCGGCGTCGCCGTGGGGATGGTATTTGCCGATGACGTCGCCCACGACCCGGGCGGACTTGCGGTAGGCGTTGTTCCAGTAGTTGCCCATGTCGTGCATGGCGAACAGCACGCGCCGATGCACCGGCTTCAATCCGTCGCGCACGTCCGGCAGCGCCCGCCCCACGATGACGCTCATGGCGTAGTCCACGTAGGACTGACGCATCTCGTCCTCGATGTAGACGGGTACCTTTTGTTGTCTTATTCCGGCTTCCATGACACGGGGCTCAACTGGAGAAATGCGTCCGGCGCGCTGCCGGCGGGGAGGAGGGTGGTGGCGCCGGCGCTTGTCGTTTCATGCTTGACACGGGTACGGGTTTAGATGTCCAGGTTACGCACCGTCAGCGCGTAATCCTCGATGAACTTCCGGCGGGGCTCCACGTGGTCTCCCATGAGCGTGGAGAAGATGTCGTCGGCCTCGACGCCGTCCTCGATACGGACCTGCAGCAGCACCCGGGACTCGGGATCCATGGTGGTCTCCCAGAGTTGATCCGGGTTCATCTCCCCCAGACCCTTGTATCGCTGGATGTACTGCCCCTTCTTGCCCCGCTCCATGACGAAGTCGAGGAGGTGCCTGTGGGAACCCAACGCCTTCCGGGAGGACTTCTCGCCGTTGCCTTCGCCTTCCTCGACGATGAAGGGAGAGTGGCCGGAAGCCAGCAACTCGCCCTGGAGGCGCTTGAGCTCCCGGTACTCGGGACTGGTCAGGAACTCCCGATCGATGACGGTACGGATGCCGCTGCCGTTGGAGCGGGTCGCGCAAACCAGCTTCCAGCAGTTGTGTTCCGGGTCTTCCTCCACGACCCCGGACATCGGCCCCACCTCCGGCGCCAGCAGGTTGACGTAGGAGGCGAGCTCAACGGCGAGGTCCTCGAGCGCCTTCTTGTCCCTGAGCCGATCAGCGCCAAAGTCGGGCTGAAGCAGCAACGCTTCGATCAGCGCGCGCTCCTTGTGCTTCCTGGCCATGAGCTGCAGCAGCTTGTCCCTCCGCACGACCTTCTTGACGAAGGTCTGGAGCGCGGCCCCCTTGACCTCGCTGCGGCGGTTGGCATCGCCGTTTCCGTTCGTTTCCGCGGACCGTAGCCGCAGGTTCTCGGTGCCCTTCTCGATGAGGTAGTCCTCGAGACTGTTCTCATCCTTCAGGTAGCGTTCCTGCTTGCCGCGCTTGACCTTGTAGAGCGGCGGCTGCGCGATGTACAGGTAGCCCTTCTCCACCAGGTCGGGGATCTGGCGGTAGAAGAAGGTCAGCAGCAGCGTACGGATGTGGGAACCGTCCACGTCCGCATCCGTCATGATAATGACCGTGTGGTAGCGGAGCTTTTCCGAGTTGTAGTCCTCCTTGACGCCCGCGCCCAGGGCGGTCAGCAGCAGGCGGATCTCCTGGGACGACAGCATCTTGTCGAAGCGCGCCTTCTCCACGTTCAGGATCTTGCCCTTGAGCGGAAGGATGGCCTGATTGCGCCGGTCGCGCCCCTGCTTGGCCGAGCCGCCGGCCGAATCGCCCTCCACCAGAAAGATCTCGCTCAACGCGGGGTCGCGTTCCTGGCAGTCCGCGAGCTTGCCCGGCAGCGAGGCCGAGTCCAGCACGCCCTTGCGCCGCGCCAGCTCCTTGGCCTTGCGGGTGGCCTCGCGCACCCTGGCGGCCTCGATGCCCTTGGAGACGATCTTCTTGGCGTCCCCGGGGTGCTCGGCGAAATAGGTCGCCAGCCGCTCGTTGACCAACGTCTCCACGATTCCCTTGACGTCGCTGTTGCCCAGCCGGGTCTTGGTCTGGCCCTCGAACTGGGGCTCCGGCACCTTGACGCTGATGACCCCGGTCAGTCCCTCGCGGACGTCGTC
Source organism: Deltaproteobacteria bacterium (assembly GCA_026710965.1). Classification (GTDB taxonomy): domain Bacteria; phylum Desulfobacterota; class Binatia; order UBA9968; family JAJDTQ01; genus JAJDTQ01. The sequence continues at coordinate 3,113 of JAPOQB010000314.1, forward strand.
CCCCTGCAGGTTGTCCTCATCCTTCTTGAGCAGGTTGGAGCCGGCGGCGTAGTTGTTGATGGTGCGGGTCAACGCCGCCTTGAAGCCGCTGAGGTGGGTGCCGCCCTCGGTGGTGTTGATGTTGTTGGCGAAGGCGAAGACCGTCTCGCTGTAGCTGTCGTTCCACTGGAGCGCGATCTCGACGTCGGTGCCGTCCTTTTCGCCCTGCAGGTAGATGACCTTGGAGTGGACCGCGGTCTTGACCCGGTTCAGGTGCTCGACGAACGAGACGATGCCGCCTTCGTAGTAGAACTCGTGCTGCTTGTCGTGGCGCTCGTCCTCGATGAGGATGCGCAGACCGCGGTTCAGGAACGCCAGCTCCCGGAGCCGCTGGGACAACAGGTCGAAGCTGAGGTCCACGGTTTCGAATATGGCCGAATCGGGTTTGAACGTGATCCGCGTACCCCGTTCGGTGGAAGTGCCGGTCTCCTGAAGCGGCGCCAGGGGATCGCCGCGCTCGTAGGCCTGCTGGTAGACCTTGCCGTCACGCTTGATCTCGACCTCGAGATGTTCCGCCAGGGCGTTGACCACCGAAAGCCCGACGCCGTGCAGGCCGCCGGAGACCTTGTAGGCGCCCTTGTCGAACTTGCCGCCGGCGTGCAGCTTGGTGAGCACGACCTCGGCCGCCGGCAATCCTTCGGTGGCATGGATGTCCACCGGAATGCCGCGGCCGTTGTCGACGACGGTCACGCTGTTGTCGATGTGGATGGTGATTTCGATGCGGTCGCACTGGCCGGCGAGCGACTCGTCGATGGAGTTGTCGACGATCTCATAGACCAGATGATGGAGACCCCGTTCGGACGTGTCTCCGATATACATGCCGGGGCGTTTCCGGACAGCTTCCAGCCCCTCGAGAACCTTGATCTTGTCAGCTTTGTAATCGGATTCGGAAGAAGCCATCATTTCAAAGCGGTTAGGCCACCCTTCACTGTTTGTGAAAAACGGGGTTCGCCCGGAAGAACTCCAAGCTTTATGAATAATAGCATTTCCGGCCGTCAATGCCAATTCGCCGGAGGCACATTATCATGCGAATCAGCCGGACAGGCCACTGGCAGGTTGTTGAAAAACCATGCTTGACACGAGCTGGCGCCCTTCGACTTCGCTACGCTCAGGACGAACGGGGTCTTATCAGGATTCCCTTATCTTAACCGTTCGTCCTGAGCGTAGCGTAGCGAAGTCGAAGGGCGCAAAAACCAACAACCTCCTACGCGCGGGAGTCCGCCGCGCCGGTACCGCGAGCCTCCGACACGAACACGGCGATATTCAAGGTCCCCAGCGCCAGGACTCCCGCCAGCCCCTGCCACGCGATGACGTAGGAGCCGGTGGCGTCGACGATGTACCCGAACAGCGGCGTGCCCACCACGGTCCCGAGGGCATTGATGGTGATCATCAGGCCCAGGGCCATGCCGGCCCTGGACTGTCCGGCGATCTCGCTGATGAGAGAATACGACACGCCCTGGTAGCCGATCATGGTAAATCCGCCGAGGAAGGTCAGGGGGACCAGGATGAACGGCGAGACTCCCTTGTCGAGCGTGCTCAACCCGGCGCACAGGAACACCGAGATGACGCCGATGAGCACCAGCACGACCTTGCGCCTGCCGCCGTAGAGGCGGTCGCTGACGGTGCCCCAGCCGACCCGGCCGAGCACGGCTCCGCCCTGGGTGATGGACAGCCATTGGCTGGCGTGAACCGTGGAGAAGGCCAGCTTCTCCTTGAGAAACAGCGGCAGATAGGTAAGGAGCGACATCTGCCCGATGAGCAGCAGCGCGGTGCCGCAACTCAAGGCCAGCAGGCTCCGGATGCGCAGCCGTCCGCCTCCCGCCGCCCCGGAGCGGTTTCCGCCGGTGCCGTCCGCTTCCGCCGGCTCCCGCCAGAGAAACCAGAAGGCCAGGCCGAACAGCACGTTGACCACCCCGAAGCCCGCCAGCGTCGCGCGCCAGCCGAACACCGCGGCCAGGGGCGCGCCCACCAGGGCGGTGAGCACGCCGCCGCCCGGCACCCCGGTCTGCTTGATGCCCATGGCGGTGGCGCGCTGGCGGCGGAACCACATCAGCACCCCCTTGGTGGAGGCGGGGTTGAGGAAGCTGTAACCCAGGCCGGTCAGAAGAAAGCACCCGAAGGCCAGACCGAAGGATTGGGCCGACGAGGCGAAGATGACCGCCGTTCCCGCGAACACGTGGCCGATCAAGGACGCCCTTCGCACTCCCAGCCGGTCACTCAGCCAGCCCGCGGTGAACGAGAACCCGGCCATGCCAATGTAGAAGGCGGTAAAGAACAGCCCCACCTGGGC
>JAPOQB010000811.1 GCA_026710965.1 Deltaproteobacteria bacterium
TGCCTTCCGCGATGCTCTGGACATGACGGTCGGAACGACCGGAGCAGATGATGAAATATTCGGCGATGGTGGTGAGCTCGCCGACCTCCAGCACGGTGAGGTCCTGAGCCTTCTTCTCGAGGGCGAAGCCGCAGAGCAGCAACGCCCTGTCTCTGGCGTCGAGTGCCGGCGTTTCAGGCACTAGCACTCCGGCGACTCGTAGTAGAGGTGTTGATCTTGCACGTAGCGCTGCACTTCCGAAGGGACCAGTTCGCGAATCGATTTCCCCTTTCCCAGCAACTCCCGAATGGTCGAGGCGGACACGGAGACGTCGGTCAAGCGCTTGAACAGGATCTCCTTGCCGGACTCGTTCCGGAAGCCGAATCGGACCGAATCATAGCAAAACGCCTCCCGCACGACAACGGGAATCTGGTCGTAGGGCAGCGTGTCGCCGAAGCCCGGCCGGGACGTCACGATGACGTGGGTCAGGGTCAGGAGCTCGCGCCAAGCCTTCCAGGAACCGATGAGCAGGAAGGCGTCGAGGCCGAGGATCAGATACAACTCGTCCCCGGGGGCCAGCCGGCCCGAGAAATGACGCACGGTGTCGATGGAGTAGGAGGCCCCCGGGCGCGTGACCTCCAGGTCGGAGACGCTGAGGCCCGGGTTGCCGGCCACCGCCAGGCGCACCATCTCCAGGCGATGCCGTGCCGCCGCGCCGGGCCGGTCGCTCCGGTGCGGCGGCACGCCGCACGGCACGAAGCGGACCTCGTCCAGCGCAAACGCCTCGCGCACCTCCTCGGCGCTTCGCAGGTGGCCGCAATGGATGGGGTCGAAGGTGCCGCCGAACAGGCCGAGTCTCATGGAAATCGTCAGGTGCGGACCTGTCCGTCGCCGAACACGAAGAACTTGGTGCTGGTGAGTTCTTCCAGTCCCATGGGGCCGAAGGCGTGGACCTTGCTGGTGCTGATGCCGATCTCCGCCCCCAGGCCGAGCTCGCCGCCGTCATTGAAACGCGTTGAGGCGTTGACCAGCACCGCCGAGGAATTGACCCGCGCCACGAAGTCCTCGGCCTTGGCGCGGTCCGCGGTGACGATGGTCTCGGTGTGATCCGAGCCGTACTTGCGGATGTGCTCGATGGCCTCGTCCATGTCCGCCACCACCCGCACCGCCAGAACCAGGTCCAGGTACTCCTCGTGCCAGTCGGCCTCGCTCGCCGGCCCGGCCCCGCCCACCAGCGCCCGGGTCTTGTCGCAGCCGCGCACCTCCACCCCGCTCTCCCGGAGCCTGTCCACGACGCGAGGCAGGAACGTCGGCGCCACCGCCTCGTGCACCAGCAGGGTCTCCATGGCGTTGCACACCGACGGACGCTGGACCTTGGCATTGAGGGAAATGCGTTCCGCCATGTCCAGGTCCGCGTCGTTGTCCACGTAAACGTGGCACACGCCCTTGTAGTGCTTGACCACAGGCACCAGCGAGTTGGCCGCCACGAACCGGATCAGTTCCTCGCCGCCCCGGGGTATGATCAGGTCCACGTACTCCTCGAGCTTGAGCAGCTCGTGGATCATCGCCCGGTCGGTGGACCCCACCACCTGCACCGCATCCTCGGGCGCCCCCGTCCGGACGCATGCTTCCCGCAGCACGTCGCCGACCGCCTGGTTGGAGAACTTCGCCTCGCTGCCGCCCTTGAGGATGACGGCGTTGCCGGACTTCATGCACAGAGACGCGGCATCCGCGGTGACGTTGGGCCGGGCCTCGTAGATGATGGTGATCACCCCCAGCGGGATGCGCATCTTCCCCACCTCGAGACCGTTCGGACGCTCCCACCTGCGGGTGACCTGCCGCACCGGATCGGGCAGGGCGACAATCTCCCGTATGCCCGCGGCCATGGCCGCCACCCGTTGGGGATTCAGCGTCAGGCGGTCGATCACCGCCTTGGAAAGCCCCCTGTCCCCCGCCGAGCCGATGTCCTTGGCATTCTCGGCCAGCAGGAAGTCCTGCCGGGCCTCGATGCCGTCGGCCATGGCCATGAGGGTCCGGTTCTTCAACTCGGTGGAAAGATTGGCCAACGCGCCGGCCGCTTCCCGGGCCCGGCGTCCGATGGCGATGGCTTCTTCGGCTACTGCCATGATGAACTCCTGCAGGCTAGGAGCCTGTGGGATTTTTTGCGCCCTTCGACTTCGCTTCGCTGGCGCTCCGCTACGCTCAGGACGAACGGGGAACTGGGCCGCAACCGTTCGTCCTGAGCCCTCCGACAAGGCTCAGGACAGGTTTCGCGGAGCGCCAGCGAAGCGAAGTCGAAGGGCGCCATCTAGAGCACCACAAGATCATCGCGGTGGATGATCTCGTCATAGGCCTTGTATCCCAGGATGGCCTCGATCTTGCCCGAATGCGATCCCTTGATCTTGTGCAGCTCCTGCGAGCTGTAGTTCACGAGCCCGCGGGCGAATTCGCGGCCGGTATCGTCCACGCAACGCACGCACTCGCCCGCACCGAAGGAGCCGCGGATATCCCTTACCCCGGACGGCAGCAGGCTCTTGCCCTTGACGGTCACCGCCGCGCAGGCCCCGTTGTCCACCATCACCTCTCCGGAGGGCTTGAGGTTGTGGAGGATCCAGTGCTTGCGGCTGGTGAGACGGTGCTCCTCGGGCACCACCAGGGTACCCGACTCGCGGGTGCCGTCGAACAGGCCGTTCAAGACTTCGCGCTCTCGCCCGCTGGCAATGATGGTGGGGATGCCCGCCTGGCTCGCCTGCTCGGCGGCGCAGAGCTTCGAGTACATGCCTCCCCTGCCCAAATCCGACGGCTGCGTGTCCTGGGCCGCTTCCTTGGCCGCGGCGACATCCGTGACCAAGGGCATCAGCCGGGCGTCCTTGCTGGACCTCGGATCGCGGTCGAACACCCCGTCCACGTCGCTCAGGATCACCAGCAGGTCCATCTCCATGAGCGTGGCCACCAGCGCGGAAAGCTGGTCGTTGTCGCCGAACCTCATCTCTTCCACCGCCACGGTATCGTTCTCGTTGACGATGGGAATGATGTTCCAGTCCAGCAGCGTCTTGAGCGTATGCTTGGCATTGAGGTAACGCGTGCGGTCGGCCAGGTCCTCGTGGGTCAACAGCACCTGCGCCACCTGCTTCTCGTAGCCGGCGAAGGAGTTCTCGTAGAGCGCCATGAGCCGGATCTGGCCCACCGCCGCCAGCGCCTGTTCCTGGGGCAGGTCCCTGGGGCGTTTCGCCAGCCCCAGCCGGCTGATGCCCGACGCGATGGCGCCGGAGCTGACCACCACGAGCTTCTTCCCCTGATCGTGGAGCGCCGCCAGCTCGCGCACCAGGCGTCCGATCCGCCGAGTGTGCAGGCCCCGCTCGGAAGACAGCACACGGCTCCCGATCTTCACCACCACCCGTTTCGCCCGGTGAACGTATTTGCGTCTCAGATCAGCCATGGAACTCCATGCCCCGCATCTCTCCCCCGCCGGCGGCCGCCGTCGCGTTCCTCTCCGCGAGTCCCTCGGCGATCATCGCCTTGAGCCGTTCCATCCCTTCCCCGGTGACCGCGGAAACGGCGCAGAAGCGGTAACCGCGCGACTGGAAGAAAGTCTCCAGCGCCTCCACCCCGCTTCGGTCCGGCAACAGGTCGACCTTGCTGGCCGCCACGATCTGGGGCTTTTGCGACAGCTCCTCGTCGAACAGCGCCAGCTCGCGGTTCACCGTCTCGAAGGCCGCCTTCGGATCCTGCTCTCCGAGCTGGAAGACGTCCAGGACGTGCACCAGCAACCCGGTGCGGGTCACGTGCTTGAGAAATCGATGCCCCAGCCCCTCGCCGCGATGGGCCCCCTCGATGAGCCCCGGAATATCCGCCACCACGAAGCTGCCGTCGCCCTGGCGCACCACGCCCAGGTTCGGCACCAGCGTGGTAAAGGGATAGTCCGCTATCTTCGGCCGTGCCGCCGAGACCGCCGATATCATCGTGGACTTGCCGGCGTTGGGCAGCCCGATGAGGCCCACGTCGGCCAGCAGCCGCAGCTCCAGGCGAAGCTCGCGCTCCTCGCCGGGAAGGCCCGGCTGAGCGAAACGCGGCGCCTGGCGCCTGGAGGTGGCGAAGCGGGCGTTGCCCTTCCCGCCCTTGCCCCCCCGGGCCACCATCACGTCACCCGAAAGCGTCTCGACGTCGGCGATGAGCTCTCCGGTATCCGCGTCTCGAATCAGGGTCCCCAGGGGAACCCGGATGACCCGGTCCTCTCCGTTCCGGCCGTGCTGGTCCTTGCCGCGTCCGTGCTGCCCGCGTTTGCCGCGGTAGAGCCGCTGGTAGCGCAAGTCCAGCAGGGTCGACAGGTGCGGGTCCGCCACCACCCGGACATGGCCGCCGTCACCGCCGTCGCCGCCGTCGGGACCTCCCTTGGGGACGAACTTCTCGCGGCGGAAACTCATGCAGCCGCGGCCGCCGTCGCCGGCCTGAACCGTGATCTCAACCTCGTCGACGAACTTCATGGTGCGTGGGCTCCTGCCCTCTTTACGCAGCCGCGGTCACCGCGCGGCCATACCGGTCACGACAACGAGAACAAGGAATACAAGGAAGGAATAGAAATGCGGCGAGGCCGCGAGGTCCGAAGCCGCCCGGACAGGCGTGCTGCGCGGGGAGACCTCTCAGGCGGGGACGATGGCAACCCGTTTTCGCGACCGGCCCCAGCGTTGGTACTCCACCGTGCCCTCGACCAGGGCGAACAAGGTGTAGTCCCGCCCCATGCCGACGTTCTTGCCCGGATGGATCTTGGTGCCCAACTGGCGGACGAGGATGTTGCCCGCCTTGACGAGCTGCCCGCCGTAGCGCTTGACGCCGCGCCTCTGTCCATGACTGTCGCGACCGTTGCGCGAGCTTCCACCTGATTTCTTGTGCGCCATCGGTTGTTCCGCCTCACGCCTGGATTTCGACGATTCTCAGGGTTGTTTGCATCTGGCGGTGGCCCTGCTTCCGCTTGTAGCCCTTCCGCCGCTTCTTCTTGAAGACGATGATCTTCTTGTCGCGCCCCTGCTCCACGATCTCCGCGGTGACCTGGGCCTGCTCCACCATCGGGGTGCCGATCCGGGCAGGTTCTTCGTCGCCGCCGCTGACCAGCAGCACTTCTTCAAGGGTCACCGTGGCGCCGACGTCCCCGCCCAGGCGCTCGACATCCACCAGCTCGCCCTCGGCTACCCGGTATTGCTTTCCGCCCGTCTTGACAACTGCATAACGTCCCATAGTTGCATGACTTTGTAATGGAGAAGGGCCGCAATGTCAAATGCTCGCGCGGGTCCGGGGCAAACCCGCGCGTGGGCGGGCCAGAAACCCGACCGTGCGCCTCACGTCCTCACGTCCAGCAAACGCAGCTCCATCGAACAGGTGCCCTGCCATTCGTTTTCCCGGATCCGGTATGCGATGTCCACGTTGTCCTTCACCCGCACGGGAAGGTCCTCCGGGGGTCCGAAAATCACCGCGGTCACGGAGTGGTCGTTGTGCCTCAACCGGAGGCGCGAGACCCGGTTGAAGTCCCGGCGCTCGCACACCTCCACGCCGCGGGTCTGGAACACCGGTTCGGGATTGCCGACCCCGAAGGGGCCCAGCAGCCGCATCTGCCGCACCAGACCCAGGCTCAACTGGCGGAAGTCCACCTGGGCGTCGACGTCGAGGTAAGGCAGGAGATCTTCCTCGCCGAGCGACTCTCCGGCCACCTGGTCGAAACGCTCGGCAAAAGGCTCGAGGTTTTCCTCCCGGATGCTCAGGCCGGCGGCGTACTCGTGGCCGCCGAAACGCTCCAGCAGGTCCGCGCACCGCCGCATGCCCTGCACCATGTGAAAACCGCGGATGCTCCGTCCCGAGCCCTTGCCCTCGCCGCCGTCGAGGCCGATGACCACGGTGGGGCGGTGAAACCGTTCCACGATGCGCGAAGCCACGATGCCGAGCACTCCGGGATGCCAGCCCTCCCGCCCCACCACGATGGCCCGGCGTTGGTGGAGGCCTCCCTGCTCGATCCGCGCAAGCGCCTCTTCCAGCACCTGCGCCTCGGTCTCCCGCCGCTCGCTGTTGTGGCCATCCAGCGCCCGGGCGATCTCGTCGGCGGTCTCCCGGGAATCGGTGGTCAGCATCTCCACCACCTTGAGCGCGGCGTCCATGCGGCCGGCGGCATTGATCCGGGGTCCGAGCCTGAAGGCCACGGTGCCCGCGTCCAGCTCCCCGTCGGTCACGTCCGCGACCTTCCGGAGGGCCAGGACGCCCGGACGGGTGGAGCTTCCCAACTCCACCAGGCCGCGGCGGATCAATACACGGTTGGTTCCACGTAGCGGCACCATGTCGGCGATGGTGCCCAGGGTGACGATGTCCAGGTGACGGCGGATGTCGGGCACGCTGTCGGACTCGAACCAGCCGGACTCCCGGAGATGGGCCCGCAGCCCGATGACGAGATAGAAGGCCAGCCCGGCGGCGCACAGGCCCTTGTCGGGAAAGGCGCAGTCGGTGCGCTGGGGATTGATGACGGCCGAGGCCGCTTCGGGCAACCGCTCCGGCAACTGGTGATGGTCGACGATGACCACGTCCATTCCCAGGCCGTGGGCGAACGCCACCTCGTCGGCGTTGGAGATGCCGCAGTCGACGGTGATGATGAGCGTCACGCCACGGGAATGGAGCTGCTCGATCCCCTGGCGGCTCATGCCGTAGCCCTCGTCGATCCGGTGCGGGATGTAGAACATCGGCTCGCGGCCGATCTCGCGCAGGAACGACACCAGCACGGCGGCGCCGGTGGTGCCGTCGACATCGTAGTCGCCCCAGACGCAGACCTGCTCGCGGTCGCGCAGCGCCCGGGAAATACGCCGTACGGCGTCGTCCATCCCCGCCAGCAGGTGGGGCGGCGGCAGGTCCGTGCTCAGACTGGAGGAGAGGAAGCGGCGGGCGGCGTCGGCATCCGCATAGCCGCGTTGCGCCAGGATCCCGGCCAGCAACAACGGCAGGTTGAGCTCTTGCGAAAGGCGCGCCGCCGCGGTTTCGTCGGTGTCCTTGAGGATCCAGCGCTTGGCGGCGTCTTTCAACTTCGCGTACCGGCGCTTATCGCCGTCGGCCCCTCTCGAAGAAGAGAATCGTGGGCGTGGCCACGAAGATGGTGGAATAGAGTCCGGCCAGAAAACCGACGAAGAGCGTGAAGGCAAAGGGCCGGATCACGCCGCCCCCCAGCACCAGCAGCGCCGTCAACACCAGCAGCGTGGTCACGGTGGTCAGGATGGTGCGGCCCAGGGTCTGGTTGATGCTGGCGTTGATGATGCTCTCCATGGAATCGCGGCGCTGCTTGCGCATGTTCTCGCGGATGCGGTCGCAGATGACCACGGTATCGTTGACGGAGTACCCGGCGATGGTCAGCAGCGCGGCGACGATGGGCAGATCGAACTCGTAGTTGGCCACCACCAGCGCCCCCACCGTGATCAGCACGTCATGGATCAGCGCGATGATGGCCCCGAGCCCGAAGCGCAACTCGAAGCGGAGCCAGATATACGCGCCCATCATGATGGTGGCGAAGATGACCGACAAGATCCCCCGGCGCCGGAGGTCGTCGCCGACCTTGGGCCCCACGGACTCCACCCGCAGCACTTCGTAAGAGCCGTCGCCGAACGCCTGGTTGAGAACGTTCCGGATGTCCTGGCCGACGGTGCCGATGGCGGCGGCGGACTTCTCGATACGGATCAGATACTCGCCGGTGCCGCCGCCGCCGAAGTCCTGCACCACCCCGCCCAGCGGCGACTGCGCCAGCGCGTTTCGCAATTGCCCGATGCCCACGGCGTCGGCGAACTTCACGTGCACCATGGTGCCGCCTTCGAAATCCACGCCAAGGTTCGGGCCCTTGGTGAACAACAGCAGCACCACCCCGACGATGAGCACCGACGACAGCATGAAACCCCATCGGCGATAGCTCAAGAATGGTATCTGCGTTCCCGGCTTGATGATTTCCATAGTCTTCGTAGTCCAGTCGGTCGTGAGTCAGCCGCGGCGGTTCATAGTCGTTTTACGGTTGCCCGGCGCTAGATGGAGAGCTGCGCCAGATTCCGCCTGGCTAGGCGATAGTCATAGTAGATGCGGGTGCCGTACACCGCGGAAATCACCGTCGTGAGGATGCCGACACACAGGGTCACGGCGAAGCCGCGCACCGGGCCGGTGCCAAACTGGAACAGGATGACGCCCGCCAGGAAAGTGGTCAGGTTCGAGTCCAGGATGGCCGGAATGGCGCGCTCGTAACCGGTGTCCACCGCGGTCCGCGAAGACTTTCCGTTCCGCACCTCCTCGCGAATCCGCTCGTTGATCAGCACGTTGGCGTCCACGGCCATGCCCATGGTCAGAATGATCCCGGCGATACCCGGCAGGGTCAGCACGGCCTCGAAGCCCGCGAGGATCGCCATCATGAAGAAGATGTTCAGCACCAGCGCGACGTCCGCCAACACGCCCGCGCCGCGGTAGTACGCCACCATGAAGACGAGCACGAGGATGCTTCCGAAGATGAAGGAAAAAATCCCCTTCCGCACCGAGTCCCGTCCCAGGGACGGCCCGACGGTGCGCTCCTCGAGGATCTCCACCGGTGCGGGCAAGGCGCCGGCCCGGAGCACGATGGCCAGATCCCGGGCTTCTTGAAAGTCGAAGTTGCCGGTTATGGAGGCCACGCCGCCCGAGATCCGCTCGCGGATCTGCGGCGCCGAATAGACCCGGCCGTCCAGGACGATGGCCAGAAGGCGCCCGACGTTCTCCGCGGTGAGGCGATCGAAGGCGGTGCTGCCCACCGAGTTCAGCGCCAGTTCGACGTACAGCCCCTCCAGTTGGTCGCCGCGGCGGACGTTGGCATCGGCGATGGCTTCCCCGGTCATCAGCGTCCGTGCCTCCAGCAGGTAGGGAATCTTCTGCCGGCGCACGCTGGACGAGGCCGTGTCCTCGTAGCCGTACAGGACTTCGCGGCCCGGCGGCGGACCCGAACGCACCGCCTGTTCCACGTCTCCACGCTCGTCTACCAGCTTGAACTCCAGCAGCGCGGTCTTGCCGATGAGCGCCTTGGCCCGCTCCGGATCCTGGATTCCCGGCAGTTGGACGAGGATGTCGCGCTGTCCCTGGCGTTGAATGGTGGGTTCCGTAACCCCGAACTGGTCGATGCGATTGCGGATGGTCTCCAGCGTCTGATCGACCGCGAAGTTGCGGATGCTGTCGAGCTCCCGGGCGGTGAAAACCATCCGCAACTCGGCCCCGCCGGCCCCGGCGCTGGAGGCCGAAACCTCCAGTTGCGGGAACTCGGTGGACAGGAGCTCCCGTATGCGTTCGATGTTGTCGGGGGAAGCCGCGATGGCGAGCTCTCCGGAGCTGTCGATTTCGAGTCCGGTGAAGGCGATGCCGCGCTCGCGCAACTCGTCACGAAGGCCGCTGCGGATCCTGCGCATGCGGTTCTCCACGGCTTTCTCCACCTTCACTTCCAGCACCAGGTGCGACCCGCCCTGAAGGTCCAGCCCGAGACGGATGCCGTTCTCGGGCAGGAACCACAAGCCGGAGACGAAGCTGGGCGCGAGGTAGACCACCGCCGCCACCATGCAGACCAACAACAGGACCAAGCGAATGACTAGGCTTTGACGCATGCTCGTTTCCCCAACCGGAGCGCACGAAACCGCCGGACGCGCGCCGGCGGCCGACGGCCCTACTTGGCCTTGACTTCCTTGCCTCCGGTTGTCTTTTCTCCTCTGAAGAGCTGGGCGATATGGCTCCGGCTCACCCTGAGTTTCATGTTCGGCGCCACTTCCAGGGTCACCTCGGTATCCGTCAGCGCCTGCACCTTGCCGAACACGCCGCCCGTGGTCATGACCTCGTCATTGCGCTTGAGCTGCGCCAGCATGTTCCGGTGATCCCTGGCCTTGCGCTGCTGCGGCCGAATCAGGAGAAAGTAGAAGACCGCGAAAATCAGCACCAACGGCAGCATGCTGATGAAGGTGCTGGGGCCGCCCCCGGCCTGTGCATAGGCTACGTCCCACATGGTTTCCTCCGAGACTGCTTAGATGCGTGCGGTTACGTTCTCCAGACTCGACCGTTCCCGAATGGCCCTGCGCAATTCCGCCATCAACCGTTGATAGTAGCAGACGTTGTGCAGCGTGTTCAGATAGGCCGCTAGGATTTCGCCGGCCACGTAGAGGTGGCGAAGATAGGCACGCGAAAAATGCCGGCAACCGTAGCATGGGCAGCCTTCTTCCACGGGACGCGGGTCCCGGGCAAAGGCCGCGTTCTTGATGCTGAGCTTCCCGGTGGCGGTGTATAACGTACCGTTCCTGGCATTCCTCGTCGGCAGAACGCAATCGAACAGATCATAGCCGGACCGGACCCCATGAATCAAGTCTTCGGGCTTCCCGAGGCCCATGAGGTAGCGTGGACGGTCCTCCGGCATGCGCGCGGCGGTGAAGCTCCCGATCTCCGCCAACAGCTCCGGACCCTCGCCGATCCCCAGACCGCCGGCGGCAAACCCGTCGAAGGGAAGTTCCGCCAACGTGGCCGCGCAGTCCTCGCGCAGATCCTTGAAGACGCCCCCCTGGACGATCCCGAACAGCGCGCAGTCCCGGTTCCGCGGCGCCTCCAGGGAGCGGCGCGCCCAGCGGACCGTACGGTCCGTGGAGGCCTTGACGTAGTCGCGGCTCGCCGGGTACGGGATGCACTCGTCCAGCACCATGGCCACGTCCACTCCCAGCGCCTGCTGGATGCCCACCACCTTCTCCGGGCTCAGGAAATGCGACGAGCCGTCCAGATGGGAGCGGAAGGAAACCCCCTCCTCGGTAATCTTGCGCATGGCCGCGAGGCTCAGCACCTGGTAGCCGCCACTGTCGGTGAGAATCGGCCCGTCCCACCCCATGAACACGTGCAAGCCGCCGAGGTCGCGAATGAGCTCCTCACCGGGCCGGATGTAGAGGTGATAGGTGTTGCACAGAATGATCTGGCTTGAGACCTCCCGGAGATCCCGGGGCGAGAGCGCCTTCACCGCCCCCCGGGTCCCCACCGGCATGAACGCCGGCGTCTCCACCACGCCGTGGGCGGTTTCCAGAAGGCCGGCCCTGGCCCGGCTGTCCGGATGGTTGTCGGTAACCGTGAATTTCATGGTGGCGAGGGAGTCTTTCTTTAACGGTGCGCCAATGGCGTCATTGAATCAGGATAGCGCCCTTCGACTTCGCTTCGCTACGCTCAGGACGAACGGAGAAAAACACCGCCCGTTCGTCGTGCGTGTAACGAGGCCAAGTCGAAGGACGAACGGAGAAAACCATCAACCGTTCGTCCTGAGCGCGGCGAGGCCCAGTCCAAGGGCGAACGGAGAAAGCATCAACCGTTCGTCCTGAGCGGCGAGGCCCAGCCGAAGGGCGAACGGAGAAACCATCAACCGTTCGTCCTGAGCGTAGCGAAGCGAAGTCGAAGGGCGCTAGAGAATAAGCATCGCATCGCCGTAACTGTAAAACCGATAACCCTCTTCGATGGCCTCGGCGTAGGCCCGCCGCAGCAGGTCGAGGCCGGTCAGCGCCGCCACCATGGCCAGGGGCGTGGAGCGCGGCAGATGAAAGTTGGTGACGAGGGCATCGATGCCGCGGAAGCGGTAGCCGCCGGTGATGAACAGGCGCGTGATGCCGGCATCCGCCGCCACCGTGCCCTTGCGCCGGACGATGCTCTCCAGCGTGCGTGTGCTGGTGGACCCCACGGCCACCACCCGTCTCCCTTCCGCCCTGGCCCGGCGGATTCGCGCGGCCGCCGCCTCGGTCAACGTGTACCATTCGCCGTCCATGCGGTGGTTCTCCACCACCGGTTCCCGCACCGGACGGAAGGTGCCCAGGCCCACGTGCAAGGTCACGTACACGCTGTCCACACCGCCCGCGGCCAACTCGTCCAGCAGCGCCCGGGTGAA
>JAPOQB010000348.1 GCA_026710965.1 Deltaproteobacteria bacterium
CCTCCGGAAACGGCCAGCGCGCCGACCTTGCGGGCACCTTCCCAACCGCTCCAGAAACCCACGAACGGACCGAAAGAGAACGGGAAGAAGATCCGGTCCGCGGGGCCGACTCCGGCCGCCTCCAGCACGGCCTTCCAGCACTCGCCCCACCAGTCCCACGACGCCTCGGTGTCCAGCCAGTACATCGGCCGCCCGGTGGTTCCCGAGGTCTGGTGCACGCGCACGTAGCGCTCCAAGGGATAGGTCAGGTCGCTGCCGAAGGGCGGATGCCGGAGCTGGTCGTCCACCAGCTCCTGTTTGGTGGTAAAGGGCAGGCCGGACAACGGTTCCCGCCCCTCCAGCGGCGGCACGACGCGTCCTGCGAACTTGTGGCGGTAGAACTCGTTGGTCCGGAGCACCTCGTCGAGCATGCGGTTGAGCCTGTCCAGCCGGGCGCGTTCCATGGTCTCCGGTCAACTTTGACACGGAACGCCGACGGGGCTCAAGGGCGAGAGCGGGGAGAGCGGGGAGAATCTGGCGTTGATGCTCGTCGAACCACTCGCTATGACTCGGACAGACTCCTAGTGATAGTACAGCCGCCGGACGGTCCCCAGTTGCCTTGCGATGTCGGCGAAGGCCGCCCTGAGCGTCTCTGCATCCGAGTTGTTGAAAAAGACGTAAGTCCCCCTCGGATCATCGGCTTCGCTCGAACATGCCCGCAACGAACGGCCAAGACTTGAGGACACATTGTCGGGGTGCATCGCTGTGATGACGAAAATCTCCGTCCCCGCCGCCTTCGCCGCGGTGCACGCGACGCCGCGCCCGAAACCCACTTCGTTGCTGGAGCAGGACGGGTCCTGAGACCCGCACTGATTGTCCTCGCCGTCCGTCAGCAACACGATGGCCTTGCGCGTGCCCGCGTTTGCGGCCACTGCGGGATCCACTGGATGAACGTCGTCACCCCAGACGTCCCGCCAGGCGGGAGAGAGCAGGCGTTGTCCCCACGCAACTCCCAGCGTAGAGTAGGTCGCGAAACCCACTGGCTCAAGCGAGTCGACGATTGCCTCGACTGCGGTGCGGTCGGTGGTCAGCGGGAGAATGACCGGCGACTCGCCGACGTAGCCTAAGGGGTCAGCGCCGCAGCCTCGTTGAGCTGGCCTCTCGTAATATACTCTCCCGATGCCCTTGACGTCGTCGTCTGCCGTGCCGTAACAATTCTGATAATTCATGCCATCCGGTAGCGGCGACTGCAGGCAGTTGTACGACCAGCCTTGCCCCGACGCGAAGATCGCCTGCGCAAACGCGCTCCTGGATGGGATGTCGAACAGGCCCGCGACCGACGGCCGGTCCGCGCGCCCCGTTAGTGAAACACGATGCTCGCCGAGGCAGCCCAGCCACTCCTCTCCCGGGTCGGCCGGTAAAGCCTGTATTTCATCCGGGGACGTGCAATCGGGCGTGTTGTCGCCGCAAGCATATGCGGCGGCATAGCGACGGGAACTCGGGTACTCGGCCCAACCTTCCCGGCTCCAGTCCTGCCGGGCAGTGTCGCCAAGACGCACCAGATGGTGCCAGGGCACCACACCCACCGCGACATCGCCTTCCGCGGTTGGGTTCAGGATGGCGACCAAATCATGGGCTGCCTGTTTTACAATCTCCATGCGGGTGGGCCACCCCCATTGGCCGTGGAGTGCATGCCTCATGGAATAGCTAACGTCGATAGCCAGCACCACCTCGATGCGGTTGGTGGTGCGCCCGGCGCCGGTTGCAGCCCTGGTTTTCTCAATCAACCGGCCCCAGATGTGCCGACCGACGATCGCTCCGCCGAGGTCAGCGGCCGCTTCGACGCCGACAACGCCTGCTTCGCGATCCGGAAGGACCGTAACTTCCAGCGTCCCTCTCGCCGACGCGCGAGTCGACTCAGGCAGGTTGGCAAGAATATACCGTCTCGCCAACGGCTCCAGTGCGCCAGCCAATTCCGCGGCGGTCAGGTCGGGGTCGAGTCCGGCCAGGCGCTGCGTCGCCGCAATGCTCGCGGAAACGGTGCCGGACCTCAGTTGGTGGCGATTCTGAACCAGCAACAAGTGATCACTGAGCAACGCCGTGCCTGTGAAGCACATCAAGGCAATGAATACGGACGCGATCCCGACCGCACCGGCCCGAGTATCCCGGAAGAACCGGCCACCCTCCTGTCGCATGAGCCCTAGTCCGAGTCGATAGGTGTTCGGCATCATTCTGCCCTCAGCAGTCCTGACAAATTTC
>JAPOQB010000302.1 GCA_026710965.1 Deltaproteobacteria bacterium
CGCGCCGGCCGCACGAAGCCGATTTCCTCGTAGTATCGGATCGTCTTGGCGGGGAGACCACTCGCCTCCGCAACGTCGCCTATGTTCATGACCACCTCCGTTGCCGGTGGTCATAGTAAAGATTCCCGTCACTGGAAGGTCAAGCGCCGGGAATCTACGCGGTCGTTCACGACGATTTCCCCAGCGTCACCAGCAGGCTCCAAGTCGTCGCCGTGCTGTCTCATCGTTGACTCCGAGTAGGAAAGACGCGACCATAACTTGATCCCGCCGTTACCTGTCCTTAACGATCGCATGCCAGGCTTCCCTCAGGCATGAGAGTCGCGGTCGCCACCGACGCTTGGGAACCACAGGTCAACGGCGTGGTGCGCACGCTGCAGCAGACGGGAGCGCACTTGGCGGAGCTGGGACACGAACCGCTCTTCGTAACGCCGTCGGACTTCACCACCGTCCCCTGCCCCACCTACCCGTCGATCCGGCTGGCGCTCCTTCCAAGCAAGGGAGTGGGACGAATCCTGCGGGATTTCGAGCCCGACTCTGTCCACATCGCCACCGAGGGACCCATCGGCCACGCCGTCCGCTCCTTCTGCCGTGGCGCCGGCATCCCCTTCACCACCTCGTTCCACACCCTGTTTCCCGAGTACCTTCGCGCGCGGGTTCCGTTTCCGGTGACCTGGTCGTACGCCTATCTCCGACGGTATCACGGCCGCGCCGCCCGCACCTTCGTGGCCACCCGCTCCCTGGCCGAGCACCTCCGGGAGCGTGGCTTCGACAACCTCGCCATCTGGGCCCGCGGCGTCGACACGGAGATGTTCAAGCCGGGCCCCAAGTCGTTCCTGCCGGGCCCGAGGCCGCTATCCATGTACATGGGGCGCGTGGCCGTGGAAAAGAACATCGCGGCGTTTCTCGATCTCGACCTGCCCGGGACCAAGTACGTGGTGGGCGACGGGCCCGACCTGAACGGCCTGCGTTCCAGGCACCCGGAGGTCCGGTTCACGGGACAGAAACTCGGCGACGAGCTCGCGGCCCACGTGGCCGCCGCCGACGTGTTCGTTTTCCCGAGCCTGACGGATACCTTCGGGCTGGTCATGCTCGAAGCCATGGCCTGCGGCGTGCCCGTGGCCGCCTTTCCCGTCACCGGACCGTTGGACGTGGTCCGGAACGGGAAGACCGGCGTGCTGGACCGCGACCTGCGCACCGCGGTGCTCGGCGCCCTGGAGCTGGATCCCGGCGACTGCGTCGCGTACGCCGGGCAACACACATGGCTGGAGTGGACGAAACGGTTCGTTGCGCTGCTGGTGCCGGTTTAACGACCACGCTGGCCCGCCCGCTGATTCGGTGCGGCAACAACTACCCCGTACGAAACGTCTCCTCGGAAACGGAACGTCACCTCAGGAATCGTCACTTCGCAACGTATGGACCGTCTCCAGCACCGCGTTGCGATGGTGGAGACCGCCGTTATGGGCGATCAACGGTACCGGTTCCAGCGCCGTTCCCGGGTTGCCTTGCCCGATCCGTTGCGTGTCCTGCCAGTGCAACAACTCCAGGCTCCCGTCGTCATGCTCCACCAGCGCGCTGTTGCTCTCCACCCAGTCCCCGCAGTTGCAGTAGGTGATGTCGTTCAATGAAATGATCTGGGGCCGGTGGATGTGTCCGCAGATGACCCCGTCCACTCCCAGGCGGGCCGCCTCGAACGACACCGCCGCCTCGAAGTTGCTGATGTAGCGCATGGCGTTCTTGACCTTGTGCTTGATGGCGCCGGCCAGGGACCAGTACGGGAGACCGAGCTTGCGGCGGACCAGGTTGAGCCGGGTGTTGATGCCCAACAGCAGGTCGTAGGCGTGGCTGCCCAACAGCGCGATGGCCCTGGACGAACGCACCACGCTGTCGAACTGGTCCCCGTGGATCACGAGAAAACGCTTGCCGTCGGCCTTGCGGTGGACGATGCGGTCCGCGATCCGGATGTTGCCGAAGGCCATGCCGTTGTAGTCCCGCAGCATCTCGTCATGGTTGCCCGGCACGTAGATCACCTTGGTGCCGTATTTGGCCTTGCCGAGGATCGTTCGCAGAATGTTATTGTGTTCCTGGGGCCAGAAGGGCCGCTCTCGCACGGACCAGATGTCGATGATGTCACCGACCAGATAGAGATACTCGCATTCCACCGAACGGAGGAAGGCCAGCAGGGACGTGGCGCTGCATCCGCGAAATCCCAGGTGGATGTCGGATAGCCACACCGTGCGGTAGAATTGCGCAGCCGTTCCATTCTGATTCGACACGTTGCCACCTCCATTTGCGAGCATGGACAAGGCTCGGAGATCCGTGTCGTTCGCCCCGGATTCTCCTTGGCAAGGGTATCGTGTCAGTGTGTCGTCACGATGATGCGGTTGCGTCGGGAACGGGAAGTGTTTGTTGACGTTCTGTTACGCAACGAAGCGGACCAACGCGCCCGGACGCAGTGTCAGGTCGCGGGGCTCGCGCAGGCGGCGGCGCCGACGCCGGCGACTCGTCCGCCCGCGGGACTGCGCGTCTGGACGCACCGGACCTTGCGTCCGGAGGCGTCGACACGTATGCCGAAGCCAGGCATGTGGCGGTTTCAGACCACGGTATCGCCGGATTCGACCGACAGTGCGTCAACGGCGCGAAAAACATGATACGAATTGACGACGGTCATCACCATGTGCGGCCGATACACCCAGACGGCTAAGTTGCACGATCTCGTGGGCCGTTTCGGCATCGATGAGCCGGACTTCGACCTGGCGCTCCGGTACAACCTGGCGCCGAGCCAGGACGCGCCGGTGGTGGGAGTGAACCCAAAAACCCCGGAGACGCGGTCCCTGCGGCTGATGCACTGGGGCCTCGTGCCCTATCACGCCAGGGACGCCGCCAAACCCATCATCAACGCCCGAGCGGAAACCCTCGCCCAACGGCCCGCCTTCCGGAGCCTGTTACCGAGGCGCCGCTGTCTGGTGCCGGCGGACGGCTTCTACGAATGGCGCAAGGAAGGCCGTATCCGTACGCCCATGCGGTTCACGCTCAGGAGCGGTGAGCCCTTCGCCTTCGCCGGGCTCTGGGACCGATGGCTCCGGCCCGACGGCACGCCGCTCTATTCCTTCACCATCGTCACCACGAGCCCCAACAGCCTCCTTGAGCCGGTGCACAACAGGATGCCCGTCATCCTGCGCCCGGAGGATGAGGCCAAGTGGCTCGATCCCGCCATC
>JAPOQB010000352.1 GCA_026710965.1 Deltaproteobacteria bacterium
GACGTGGCAGTCCACGAGGACAGCGCGACGACGGCGCACCTGGTGTTGCCGCCCTCTCCGCAACTCAGCGAGGCTGAGCTGGCACAGGTCTCTGGAGGAGGGGACATCTGGTCCGAAGCTCGGCCCGCCTGACCTCGGCCAGCTACGGCGTGATGACCTTGCCGCCCTCTCCGAAGTTGACGGAGGCCGAGTTGGAGGCCGTCGCCGGCGCGAACCTCTGGAACCAGACATTCGGCACGAACCACCCAGGGTAGCGCCGGCACGCAGCGGTCACAGAGATCCAAGACAGGAGTTGCATAGGGAAGGGGTAGAACCATGACGACAGCAACCGAGTTGAAGGCCCGGATTCTGAGGAAGGCGGAGGATGACGGCGAGTTCCGCGCCCGGCTCATCGCCGACCCGAAGGCAGCCATTTCGGCTGAAACCGGAACGACCATACCAGACGGATTCGACATCGTGGTGCACGAGGACAGCGCCACCACCGCCCATTTGGTGCTGCCGCCATCGGGGGAGCTCTCAGAGGCCGAAATGGAATCCGCTGCCGGCGGCATGGGGATAATTGTTTGGTAACGCAGTCACTCATCGGACGCGGATATCCAAGATCATACACTTGTGGATAGCATAGCCATCAGTTTGTGTCTCGAAAGGAGAAACCATGACGACAGCAACTGAGTTGAAGGCCCGGATTCTGAACAAGGCGGAGGAGGACGGCGAGTTCCGCGCCCGGCTCATCGCCGACCCGAAGGCGGCAATCTAGTCCGAAATCGGGGTTGCCCTGCCGGACGGATTCGACGTCGTGGTGCGCGACGACGGCGCACCTGGTGTTGCCGCCCTCGCCGAAGTTGACGGAGGCCCAGCTGGCACAGGTCTCCGGAGGAGGGAACTGGAGGGACTCATGGAACTGGTAACCCCTCGGCCCGCTACGGCGTGATGACCTTGCCGCCCTCTCCGAAGTTGACGGAGGCCGAGCTGGGGGCCGTCGCCGGCGGGTTTCAATGGGGATACTACACCGGCCCCTAGGCTGCCTGTAGCACGATCGTGCCTGCGTAGGCCTTGGCGGCGATGGTCCCGCGGTCCACGACCACCTTTACGTGATTGATGCTCTGCTGGACCCGGTATACCCCGGTCGCGTCGAAGACCTGCTCCACCCGTGGCCAGGCCTTCAGCCCGCGAGCCTTTTCCGGTAGGCACCAGGACCGCTCCTCCAGCCGGTTGATCAGGCGGCCCCATCCGGCGCGGTCCAGTTCATGCCATGCCGCGGGCCGGTAAAACTCCAGTCCAAGACGCGGAGAAATCCCCTGCGCCGTTACGTCGATGCTCAAACTGACGGCCTGCCTCGTCAGTCCTGCCAGGCTCTCGCAAACGGCGGCGACGTCTGTCGGGGAGCCGGACCATCCCAACCGCTCCAGCATCTCGATGGCGCCTGCGCCGGGTCTGGCGCCTACAATAAGGCGTATCGCCCGTTGCGGCCGGCCCGGCAGAATGCCGGCCTGCGAGACGCCTGCGGTGGGGTGCAGCAGGCTATAGATGCGTTGCATCTGCCGCAGAATGGCCTCATCGGGCGTCCATCCGGCGGCAGCCCATAGCCCGGCTGCGAGAAGTTCCGGGTCGCCGTACAACTCCCGCTGGCGGGATGATTCCTGCACATCCCGTGGCACTATGAAGATGCCGGGCGGGGCCGGCTGATCCGACGAAATCCCGGCCAGATCGTACTCCAGTATTACCCCGCCTTCTCCCTCTGCCAAAAGCGCCCTGGGGTTGCTCGACTGTTCAGCCAGGAACGCCCCCAGCGCGGCCTGTGCCGATTCCAGCGGGGCAACCTCGCCCTGGCGGACGTAGAACTCGGCGAGACGGGAGCCGGGAGACGGCGACACGCAGAAGTCGGCCGCCGGATTGGGGTCGCAGAGGTCAAACTCGAAGCCGAAACGGTTGTCGGTCACAGAGATGGGCAGGCGACGCGCCAGCGCCAGAAGGCGCTCCCAGCCGGCGTCGTCTACCAAAGCCGAGGGGAACAGGCTCCTCAACTCTGCCAGGAACCCGCCAAAAGCGCTATGCGCCGGTCCTTCTCCTGGCCCCGTTCCGCCATTTCCCCTGGAGTCCTCGTCAGCTCTCATCGGCTTCCTCCATCAGGCCCGCCGCCTGTCGATTGAGATGAGCGATTCACGTCAGCTGTCGCCGGACCAGGTCCCGGAACACACCTTCCCGGTCCATCAGCCCTTCAAAGGTCCCCTCCTGGACGACGCGGCCTCCCTGCAGCACGTAGATGCGATCGGCCCGCCGGATGGTGGATAGCCGGTGGGCACTGATGATGCGGGTCACGGAGAGCTGCTCGATCTGTTCCATGATGCCGGCC
>JAPOQB010000506.1 GCA_026710965.1 Deltaproteobacteria bacterium
ACGCTCAACCGCCCGAAGCAGCTCAACGCCCTGTCCTACGGGTTGTGCAAGGACTTGTGCGTGGCCCTCGAAGAGCTCGACGCGGATGAGTCCATCCGGGTCTTCGTCATTACCGGAGGCGATCGCGCGTTCGCGGCGGGCGCGGACATCAACGAGATGGTGGATGCCACCCCCTTCGCCGGCAGGGCTCACGAGCGCCTGGTCCTGAGAGACCGTCTCAACCACCTGTCCAAACCGTTGATCGCGGCGGTGAGCGGCTTTGCCCTGGGGGGCGGGTGCGAGCTGGCCATGAGCTGCGACATCATCATCGCTTCGGAGTCGGCCGTCTTCGGCCAACCCGAAATCAACCTGGGCACCATACCGGGCTCCGGCGGGACCCAGCGGCTCACCCGGATCGTGGGCAAGCACAAGGCCATGGAGCTGGTGCTCACCGGCCGGTTCATGGACGCGGCGGAAGCGCAGCGGTGCGGGCTGGTGAACAAGGTGGTGCCGCCGGAAGTGCTGCTGGACGAGGCCATGGCCATGGCCCGGACCATCGCCGGCAAACCGCCCCTCGCCGTCCGGTTCGCCAAGGAAGCCATTCTCAAGGCCGCCAACACGCCGCTGGACGAAGGCCTGGCCTTCGAACGCAAGTCGTTCTGCACCCTGTTCGCCTCGGAGGACCGGCGAGAAGGGATGCAGGCATTCCTCGACAAGCGCAAGCCCGAGTTCAAGGGACAATGAGCTACGAAACGATTCTCTACGACAAGCGCGACGGCATCGCCACCATTACCCTGAACCGACCCCAAGCGCTCAACGCGTTCACCCCGCAAATGAACCGGGAGCTCCTGGACGCCCTCAAGGACGGCAACCGGGACAAGGCCGTCCGCTGTTTCCTCCTCACCGGGGCCGGCGACCGGGCGTTCTGCGCCGGCCAGGACTTGAAGGAGCGGTCCCCGGACAAGAAGGGGTCGCTGGGCGAATCCCTGAGGTCGCGCTACAACCCCATCATCCTTGCCATCCGCCGGACCGAGAAGATCGTCCTGTGCGCCGTCAACGGGGTGGCCGCGGGTGCCGGGTGCAACCTGACGCTGGCCTGCGACCTGCGCATCGCCTCGGAGAACGCGCGATTCATCGAAGCCTTCGTGCGCGTGGGCCTGGGCCCCGACTGCGGCGGCAGCTATTTCATGCCGCGGCTCATCGGCCTCGCCAAGGCCACCGAGCTCTTCCTGCTGGGGGAGCCACTGGGCGCCCAGGACGCGCTCCGCTACGGCCTGGTGGCCAAGGTGGTTCCGGGAGCGGAGTTGTCGGCGGCAGCCCGGGCCATGGCGGAACGGCTGGCCGCGGGCCCCCGCAGCGCCGGCCTGATCAAGCGGACGCTCAACCGTTCCATGTACGGCGAACTCGAAGCGCAGCTCGAGTACGAAGCCTGCACCCAGGAAATCGCCGGCCGGACCTCCGACTACGACGAAGGCGTCAGGGCGTTCATGGAGAAGCGGACGCCCGTGTTCAAGGGCGAGTAGGGGTCCGCTCGGACCCATGGGCGCTCCGGGAAAACCAACCATGGTCAACGAAAACAAGATCGGGGTGATCGGCGCCGGCACCATGGGCGCCGGTATCGCCCAGGTGGCCGTCCAGGGCGGGTTCGACGCGGTAGTGTACGATATCTCCCAGGAATTCCTCGACCGCGGGCTGGGAAGGATTCACGGCTTCATCGGACGCAGCCGGGAGAAGGGGAACATCGATGAGGCCGAGGAGCGGGGAATCCTCTCGCGTCTCAAGGGCTCCCTGGCCATCGAAGACCTTGCCGACGCCGCCCTCGTCGTCGAGGCGGCCACCGAGAACCTTCAGGTCAAACGGGAGCTGTTCCAGAAGCTGGAGGCCGCCTGTGCCGCGGAAACGCTGCTGGCGACCAACACCTCCTCCCTGTCGGTGACCGCCATCGGAGGCGCGGTGAAGGACGCTTCCCGCGTACTGGGCATGCATTTCTTCAATCCCGCGCCGCTCATGGGCCTGGTGGAGGTGGTGCAGGGCGAATTGACCAGCGCGGCCACGGTCGCCAAGGCCGTGGACATCGCCCGGAGGTTCGGCAAGACGCCGGTCCGGGCCAAGGACACGCCGGGATTCATCGTCAACCGCATCGCGCGGCCGTTCTACAACGAGGGCCTGCGTATCCTCAGCGAGGGCGGCGTGGACGTCGAGACCGTGGACCGCGTGATGCGGGAATCCGGCGGCTTCCGCATGGGCCCCTTCGAGCTTCAGGACCTTATCGGCATCGACATCAACTTCACCGCCACCGAGACCCTCTACCGGGCGTTCTTCGAAGACCCGCGTTTCCGGCCGAGCCCGCTGCAACAAAAGTTGTATCTGGCCGGACACCTCGGACGAAAGACCGGGAAAGGCTTCTACGACTATGAGTAGCGTGGCGATCCTCGGGAGCAACCGGCTGGCGGAGGACTGGCATTGGCTGGCCCGGGACAACGGCCTGAGCGCCGATCGATACACCCGCGCCGCCGAGGTGGACCCGGCCACCGAGGTGATCGTCGAGACCCTGGCCCACGGGAGCGAAAACAAGCGGCAACTGCTGGATGAGCTCGACGCCTCGGTGCCCGGGGCCGGTTTGGTGTTGAGCTCGTGCGTCCGTTGGTCCGCCACCGCCATCGCCTGCTGGAGCCGCCGGCCCGCGCGGGTCGTCGGTTTCGCCACGTTCCACCCGCTGGCGAACCGCAACGTCATCGAGCTGGCGCGGGGACTCGATACCGGTGAAGAAGCGTTCCGGGCGGCGGAAACGCTGGTGCGCGGCTTGGGCAAGGAGAACGCCGAGGTCAAGGATGCTCCGGGACTGGTGTTTCCGCGAATTCTGAGCCTCATCATCAACGAAGCCGCGCGCAGCCTGGACGAGGGCATCGCCACCGCCGAGGAAATCGACATCGCGCTCAGGCTGGGCACCAACTATCCCCAGGGACCGCTTCGCTGGGCCGACGAGATCGGCCTGGACGAGGTCCTGGCGGTCATCGAAGGGCTCCAGGAAGAGACCGGCGACGACCGCTACCGGCCCGCGCCCCTGTTGAAGAAGCTGGTGGCGTCCGGGCGGCTCGGCGAGGCCGCGGGGCGGGGATTCTACGACCACCGGGAAGAGAGCGGCGACGCCGCTTGATCAGCGCCCCGAAATAGTGGATTATTCAGTCTAGTTGACGCCATCCGGCGCCAGAAAGGCACATCATGCCCGAAGCCGTCATCATCGACGCCGCCCGCACCCCCATGGGGCGCTACGGTGGAATCCTCAAGGACATCCGGCCGGATGATCTGGCGGCGCACATCATCGCCAGGCTCATCGCCCGGAACGGCATCGACAAGGACACCATCGAAGACGTGATCCTGGGCTGCACCAATCAGGCGGGAGAAGATTGCCGCAACGTGGGCCGCAACGCCTCCCTGCTGGCCGGCATTCCGGAATCGGTGCCCGGCGCCACGGTCAACCGCCTGTGCGGGTCGGGACTGGAGGCGGTCAACCAGGCCGGCCGGGCCGTCGGCGCGGACGAAGGGGACCTGTTCGTGGCCGGCGGCGTGGAGATGATGACCCGCGCGCCGCTGGTGATGCCCAAGGGAGCCGCGCCGTATGCCCGCGGCGACGTCACCGTCTACGACAGCGTGCTCGGGTGGCGTTTTCCCAACCCCCGCATGGGCGAGCTGTACCCGCTGATAAGCCTGGGCGAGACCGCGGAGAACGTGGCGGAGAAATACTCCGTCACCCGCGAGCAACAGGACGCCTTCGGGTTCAAGAGCCACCGCAATGCGGTGGCGGCCCAGGAAGCCGGGCGGCTGGACGACGAGATCATCCCGGTGGCCGTGCCCCAGCGGCGCGGCGACCCGGTGGTGCACGGCCGCGATGAAGGGCCGCGGCCGGACACCAGCATGGAACAGCTTGCCGCCTTGAGACCCGCCTTCGCCAAGAACGGGACCGTGACCGCGGGCAACTCGTCGCCGCTGTCCGACGGCGCCGCGGCCCTGCTCGTGGCTTCCCGCGAGAAGGCCGAGGCCTTGAAGCTGAAACCCATCGTACGGATCGTCGCCTCGGCGGTGGCGGGTGTGGATCCCGCCTTCATGGGGATCGGACCGATCCCGGCCAGCCGCAAGGCCCTCGAGCGCGCCGGCCTCAGCGCCGACCAACTGGACCTGGTGGAGCTCAACGAGGCCTTCGCGTCCCAGTCGCTGGCCTGCGTCAAGGAACTCGGCCTGGATCCGGACAGGGTCAACGTGAACGGCGGCGCCATCGCCTTGGGACACCCCCTGGGTTGCAGCGGTGCGCGAATCATGACAACGTTGATCCACGAGATGAAACGGCGGGGAAGCCGTTACGGCATGGCTACCATGTGCATAGGCGTGGGACAGGGCATAGCCACCGTCGTGGAGAGAGCAGACTAAGGGCTCGTCCTCTCAGGGTACTACATATGTGCTGGCAATGCGGCAGCAGATGCTATATATTGTGGTCCGTGAGGTGGTCATTCCTGGAGTGAATTGGTTTCATTCAGGGGGCACGCCGGAATGGGAATTCGGCGAAGCATGAGAAGCAAAGCGTCCAAACTCCTGGTTTATCTATCCCTCGCGACGGTCCTCGCGCTGGTGGCGGTGGTGGGGCTGGAAGCGTTGCTGGACAACCGCAAGGAGGCCATTCGGCGAAATATCGAGGGCGCCATCGGGCGCGCCGTCGCCTTCGACTCCATCAGCCTGAACTTCCTCGGTAGCCCTGGAAACCTGGGCGTCACCGTCACGAACCTGCGGGTGGCCGACGACCCGAAGTTCGCCGCAACCCCACTGATCCACGCCGACCAGCTCACGATTTCACTGGGCTGGCTGTCGCTGCTCACGGGCAGGCCGACGGTCTCCAACATCGTCCTCTACCGTCCCGAGATTCAGGTCATCCGCAACGAATACGGCGATATCAACATCCTGACGCCGTCCCGCCGGCTCGACGCGAGCCTCCGATCAGCCCACGGGGCCGCGCTGGCCGTTCACGCCAACGGCGGGAAGCTTTACTTCATCGACCGCTCCTCGGAGAAACCCGAGGAGCTTCGCCTGCACGATCTCGCCTTGGCCCTCCAATGGTCGCGGGACCCGAGTATCCACGTCGACGTCTCCGGCGCGCTGGCCTCTGACGGAGGGCGGCCATTCTCGTTGGCCGGCACCGTCGGGACGGCACAACCGGTGACACGGTGGGCGGAAAATTCGGTGGACCTGGAAATGCGGGCGGCATCCCTGCCACAAGTGCTGGTGGCGCGCGGCTGGAAGCTCCTGGAGAACCGCCTTCCGGCCTATTTTCGGCCGTCGGCCCCTCTTGAGGTGACCGCACGCGTGTCGGGGACCCTCCACCGTCCCCGCGTGTCGCGGATGAGCGTGACCGGGGCCTTGTTCGGTGCCGTTGCCGACAACGCCCGGTTGGCCGGCGAACTGGACTTTTCGCGCGCGGCGTCGTGGAACGAGGGCCGCGTCAAGGCCAAGCTGCAACTGGGACCGGTGCATCTGGACCAACTGCGTCAGATCCCATGGGTGGACCGCGTCGTTCCCGCCGGTCTGTCCGTCCACCAGCCCCTGAGTTTGTCCAACCACGTGGCAGGAAGTTTCGACAACCTCGAGATACACACCACCGTGACCGCGGATGCCAACCACCTCCGCTACGGCCGGTGGCTCGACAAGGCGCCCGGGGTAACCGCCCGTCTGGACATGAAGACAAGAGTGCGCGGCGACCGGGTGGTCATCTACGAGTCCGAGGCACGGCTCCACAACGGCACGGTGGTATTCTCGGGCTCCGTCGACCAGCACCCGGAACAGGTGGTGCGTTTGCGCATCAAGACCGGCGACGTGGCCCTGGCGGGTTGGGAAGCCCTGGTGCCGGCGGCAGCCGGCTACCGGCTGGACGGCACCCTCAGCGCCGGACTCTCGCTACGGCAGAAGTCGGCCCCACGGAACGAGCCTCCAACCTTGCTGGGCAGCCTGCGGCTGGCCAACGTCAACATCATCGGCCCGCCGGGAGGACACCGGAACATTCAGGGAATCCAGGGCGAGTTGGAGTTCCGCGGCAACGACGTCGAAATCCGGCAGCTTCAGCTGCGGTCGGGGCTGTCGGACCTCCGGGTCCGGGGACTGCTGGTGAACCTGAGCCGCCCCACCCTGCACTACAGCGTTCGGTCCGACCTCTTGAACCTGGCGGACGTAACCGGAGACGCGGCCTACCGGGCGGATTCCTTCAGCAACGTCGTGAGCGAAGGATCCGCGAGGTTCACCAAGGGAGTCCTCTCGGTGAAGGGGTTTCTCGCCTCCAGCAACGGCCGGCTCAAGGGCCTGGCGTACAGCAATCTTCAGGGGCGGATGGACTGGGCCGGCGGCAACCTGAAGGTCGACCGGCTGGGGGTTGAAACGCTGGGAGGCAAGATCCGCGGCGACGTTGCGCTGACGAAACGGAACGGCCAGGGCTTCGACCTCGCGTTGAATCCCACGGCGGAAAACGTGGACCTGCGGAGTCTGTTGTCGCTTTTCCCCAACGGGGCCGTCGACTCCGTCAATGGGCGCATGAACCTCAGGGGCCGCTTCCGCGGCACCGGAAACGATTGGGCGGAGGTGGTGCGCAACCTCGATGGACTGGGCAGCGTCACCCTGGACAAGGGCGTCCTCGGCAAGTTCAATCCTGTACGCGGCGTGCTGACCGCCATGGACGCCGTCGAGGGCATCGACAAG
>JAPOQB010000842.1 GCA_026710965.1 Deltaproteobacteria bacterium
GAGGGCGCCATCAAGTACGTCACCCTGAACCTGGTGGCGTCGGCCTTTTTTCTGGCCGCGGTGGGCATCCTCTACGCCATGGCAGGCTCCCTCAACATGGCCGATCTGTCGCAGCGGCTCGGGGACGTGCCTCAACCGGGGCTGGTGACCACCCTGGCGATCCTGTTTCTGGTGGCCTTCGGCATCAAGGGCGCCATCTTCCCATTGTTCTTTTGGCTGCCGGCCTCCTACCACACGCCGCCGGTGGCGGTCTCGGCCATCTTCGGCGGGCTGCTGACCAAGGTGGGCGTCTACGCCCTGATCCGGGTCTTCACGCTGCTGTTCCTCAACAACGTGGACTACACCCACACGATCATCCTGTGGGCCGGCGGCATCACCATGGTGACGGGCGTGCTCGGAGCGGTGGCCCAGTACGAGTTCCGCCGGCTGCTGTCCTTCCACATCGTCAGCCAGATCGGCTACATGGTCATGGGGCTCGGTTTCTTCACGCCTCTGGCCCTGGCGGGCACGGTGTTCTTCATCGTCCACAACATCTTCGTCAAGACCAACCTGTTCCTGGTGAGCGGGGTCGCGCACCGTTTTCACGGCACCTTCGACCTGAAGAAGCTCGGCGGCCTGTACCGGTCCCACCCGTGGGTCGCGATGCTGTTCCTGCTCTCGGCGTTCTCTCTGGCCGGGGTGCCGCCGCTTTCCGGGTTTTTCGGAAAGCTCGTGCTGATCAAGGCGGGGCTGAACATCGGCCAGTTCGTGCTGGTGGCGGCGGCGCTGGGAGTGAGCCTGCTGACGCTTTTCTCCATGACCAAGATCTGGGCGGAAGCGTTTTGGAAACCTCTGCCGGCGGAGACGGCGGTGAACCCGCCGGGTAACGGCATGGCCCTCATGCTGGGTCCCATCGTGACCCTGGCGGTCCTGGCCGTGGTCATGGGCGTGGCCGCCGGGCCGTTCTTCGATCTGGCGCAGGAGGCGGGCAACCAGTTGACGAACCCCGAGCCGTACATTCGGGCCGTGCTCGGAGCGAGGGGGGGATCGTGACCGTTCTCCTGTGGAACATCATGCTGGCGCTGAGCTGGGCCGCGTTGACCGGAGAGGTGACGGCCCTGAGCCTCGCCGTGGGTTTCGTCTTCGGCTTTTTGATCCTTTTTTCGGTAAGGCGGTTGTTGCGTCCCTCCCGTTACTTCGAGAAGCTGTGGCAAAGCGTCCGGCTTGGCTCGCTGTTCGCCTGGGAGCTGCTGCTGGCGAACCTGCGCATCGCCTACGAGGTGGTGACGCCGTCACACAACATGAAGCCCGGGGTGGTGGCGATCCCGCTGGATGTGGAAACCGATGCCGAGATCACCCTGCTGGCGAACCTCATCACCTTGACCCCGGGTACCCTGAGCCTCGACGTGTCGGATGACCGGAGGGTCCTGTACATTCACGCCATGTACGTGGACGACGCCGAAGAGCTGCGCCGGTCCATCAAGGACGGTTTCGAGAAGAGCGTGATGGAGTTGCTGCGATGACGAACCTGGCTTTCATCCTGCTCGGTGTCCTGAGTATCGGCATCGTGCTGGCTTTCGTCCGCCTCCTCCTCGGTCCCAACATACCGGACCGGCTGGTGGCCCTGGATCTCCTGACGACCGTGGGCGTCGGCATCGCCGCGCTCTACGCCATCGCCTTCGACGAGCCGGTGTACCTGGACGTGGCCATCGTGCTTGCGCTGGTGGCGTTCCTGGGCACGGTCACCTTCTCCCGTTACATCGAGAAATGGGCACACCATGGTGACTGACATCATCTGCGGCGCGTTCATGATCATCGGCACCGCCTTCATGTTCCTGGGGTGCGTCGGCGTCCTGCGGATGCCGGATCTGCTC
This sequence comes from Deltaproteobacteria bacterium, assembly GCA_026710965.1. Taxonomy (GTDB): domain Bacteria; phylum Desulfobacterota; class Binatia; order UBA9968; family JAJDTQ01; genus JAJDTQ01. The sequence goes on from JAPOQB010000842.1 coordinate 1,854, forward strand.
ACCCGGATGCAGACCGCCACCAAGCCGCCGACCCTGGGGGTGTTTTTCCTGATGCTCTCCGTGGCCTTGTACTTCCCCGAAATCGGCGTCACCGTCCGGGTCCTGGCCATCACCCTGTTCGTCTTCCTCACCGCGCCGGTGTCGGCGCACATGATCGGCCGGGCCGGGTATCAGGTGGGCGTCAAGTTCTGGAAGGGCACGGTCATGGACGAATTGAAGGGCAAGTACCGCGGCTCGTCCATCGACTCGTAAGTGCCGCAAGCCGTCGGCCGCGAGGGACTTGCGCCCTTCGACTTCGCTCCGCTGGCGCTCCGCTACGCTCAGGACGAACGGTCTGTCACCCCCTGGCCTCCCGCTTCTCAAGGTCGAACGGAACAACCATCCGTTCGTCCTGAGCGTAGCGAAGCGAAGTCGAAGGGCGCCAATCCTACAGCACCCAGATCAGCATCCCGAACACGTAGCAGATCACGCTCGCCACGAGGGTGAAGGGCACGCTCCAGCCCAGGAACTCCCGCAGCGAAATCTTCCGCTGCTCCTCCCGCTCGCAGATGTTGAGGGCCACGTAGAGGGCCGGCGCGCCGGCCACGGTGAAGTTGCTCCCGAGCGTGCCGGACCACACCAGCATCCACCACAGCGGCCAGGGGTCTATTCCTGCCTCGCCGAGGTCCCGGATGGTGTAGAGGAAGGTGAGGATGTAGGCATCGTGTTCCACCACGCCGACGATGGGGATGGTGACCCAGTAGAGCAGGCTGGTTCCCAGCGTGACGCTGGAGGCGAAGATCGGCTTCAGCAGCCCGGCCAGATCGTGCAGGATGCCGACCTTCTCCAGGCCGCCCACCAGCGCGAACAACGCGATGTAGAAGAATACCGCGCGCCAGTCCAGTTCCTGGAGGATCTCCTCGAAGTCGGGTTTCTTCTTCAGGCGGTCGCCAAGCACCTCCACCACCGCGATCAGGATCAAGGCGCCGGTCATGGCGATGAAGCCGAGCTTTACGTCGAGGACCTCGCGGAAGGCCATGGCCACGATGGTGGCGGTGAAGCCGCCGATGACCAGCCACGCCAGCAACGGATCCGCCAGCTTCGGGACCTCCATGCGCGTGTCCGCGCCCGCGGAGCCGCCGCCGGTGCCCGACGCGGCGCCGGCGGTGCGGAACCCGTACATGTACATGAAACCCAGGGTGATGGCGAAGGTGACCATGAGGATGGGGAAGGACGAGGGCCGGCCGTGCTGCCAGATGAAATCCAGGAATTCCGCTCCCGACACGCTGTGCAGCATCTGAGGCGGCAGGTCGCCCAGGAGCAGCGCGGTCCCCATGAAGTTGGCGCTGAAGCCGATCATCAGCACCACCGGAGTCAACGGGAAGCCGAGCTGGCGCACCACCGGTATGGCCACCGGCGCCAGCATCAGGATCACCACCACGTTGTCCACCACGATGGAGAGCATCCCCGCCAACAGCGAGAGGATCACCACCAGCATTCCGTAATGGCCCCCGGACCATTGCATGGCCTTGGCCGACAGCAGCTCCGGGACTCCCGACTTGCCGAAATATCCGGCGATGATCCAGACGCTGACGAGGATCGCCATGACGTTCCAGTCCACGAACAGGAAGGCATCCGTCTCCGTCATGATCCCGGCCCACACCATGACCCCCACCCCGAGCAGGGCCGCCACGGCCGGCTCGATGACGTTGGCCAAAACCGCGATAATCGCCAGTGAGAAGATGATCAGTGTCAGCCACGCGATGGGTTCCATAGGCAGTGTGTCTCTCCGCTTGTAGTTTGCTTCCGGGGCGGTGTACGGCCCGAAGGCTCATTTCAATAATATCCATACGCCCATCCGTCAAACTCCCGCGGTGAAAAAAGGGTGAGAGGCGGCGGGGTGAACGGGCGGCGTGCGGTGGATTGTCGCCGGCCTCGTCTGGTAGAGATGACGGTCGGCAGCACGTGGAGGATGTCAACACAAGGCAGGGGGACGCATACCATGGGAATCGGCATCGGCATCGGCTTCAGCGGCTGGCCCTTCGGCGAGACCAACCCCGAGGCGTTCTGGAGCGCCGTGGACCTGGCGGAAAACCTGGCCATCGACTCGCTGTGGCTGAGCGACCGGGTCGTATCCGAGGCCTTGAGCCTCGAGCCCGTAGTGGCCCTCTCGTGGGTAGCCGCGCGGACCCGCAAGATGAAGTTCGGCACCAGTGTCATGGCCCTCCCGCTCAGGAACCCCACGGTGCTGGCCAAGGAGCTGGCGACCCTGGACTTTTTGTCGGGCGGACGGCTGCTGCTGGCCGTGGGACTCGGCCGCGACGACGACACCGAGCTCCAGGCCTGCGGCATCCACCGCTCCGAGCGCGCCGGCCGCACCGAGGAAATGGTTCAATTGCTGCGCGCGCTGTGGTCGGAGAACGGAGTCAGCGCGGAGGGGAAGTACTATCAGTTCCGGGACGTGACCATCGCCCCCAAGCCGGCCCAGGCCAACCCGCCCATCTGGGTCGGAGGCCGCAGCAGCCCCGCCTTCCGGCGCACCGCCCGCCTGGCCGACGGCTGGCTGGGCTCCCAAATGACCGCTGAGGAAGTGGGCTCGGCCATTATCCGCATCCGCCAATACGCCGCTGAGTACGGCCGCCAGATCGACCACGACCACTTCGGCGTGCTGTTCAATTTCTGCTTTGCCCGGGACGCCGCGGAAGCCGCCCGTATCGCCCGCCCCTACGCCCTCCGCAACCGCCACGACGTGGACTTCGTCGAAACCTCCGCCCTCGGCACCGCCCATGACATCACCGCCGCCATCCAACGCTTCATCGACGCCGGCGCCTCCAAGTTCGTCGCCCGCCCCGCCTGCCCCCCCGCCGCCATCCACGACCAGCTCAAGCGCCTCGGCACCGAGGTGATTCCCCGGTTCACGTAGAACGAGACAATGTCCGAGGGGTGGGGTGGGTGCCCGAGGAAAAGGGAACCAACGCCCTATCCGGCATCCACCTTCTCTGACAGCCAGATCTTGATCAGGGACTGATAGGGAACGTCCCGCCTGTTGGCCGCGGTCTTGATCCGTTCAAGCAGGTCCACTGGCAACCTCAGCGAAATAGCCTTGCTGGACGGCTTGAGATTGGGGAAACGGACGCGTTCGGCTCGGTTCCAATCCACGTAGTCGGCGGAGTCGTGGCTTTCCC
>JAPOQB010000160.1 GCA_026710965.1 Deltaproteobacteria bacterium
ATCCTGGCGAAACAGGCGCACCGGGACGAAGTCATGCGCATCGCCCAGATCTTCCGCGCCAATATCGTCGACTCGACCCCGCAGACGTATACCCTCGAAATATCCGGAGATGCCGGCAAGATCCAGGCGGCCATCAACTTGTTGAAGCCCATGGGCATCAAGGAGATCGTCCGCACCGGCCGCATCGCCATCGCACGCGAATCATTGTAGCCGGGCCTGTTCCGGGCCGTCGGTTCCAGGCCATAAGACAGGGAGGTTTAACATGCAGGTCTACTATGACCAGGACGCGGACCTGAGCCGGATCCGCGACCGTAAGGTAACGGTGCTCGGTTACGGCAGCCAGGGACACGCGCACGCCAGCAATCTGCGCGACTCCGGCGTGGACGTGGTGGTGGGATTGAGGCGCGACAGCGCGTCCTGGGCCAAGGCGGCGGATGCCGGCCTGACGGTGATGGAGACGGCGGAGGCGGCCGAAGCCGGGGACGTGGTCATGATGCTGCTGCCCGACGAGCTTCAGGGCGACGTCTACAAGGAGGTCATCCGGCCCGGTCTCAAGCCGGGAAACTACCTGGCGTTCGGGCACGGCTTCAATATCCACTTCAAGCGGGTGGTTCCTCCCGAGGACGTCAACGTCTTCATGGTCGCCCCCAAGGGGCCCGGCCACCTGGTGCGAAGCGAGTTCGAGCGCGGCAGGGGAGTGCCTTGCCTGTTGGCCGTGGAGCAGGACCCCTCCGGAGACACCACGCCGGTGGGTCTGGCCTATGCCGCCGCCATCGGCGGCGCTCGCGCGGCGGTCATCGAGACCAGCTTCAAGGACGAGACCGAAACCGACCTGTTCGGCGAGCAGACGGTGCTGTGCGGCGGCCTCACGTCGCTGATCCAGGCGGGCTACGAAACCCTGGTGGAAGCCGGCTATCCGCCGGAGATGGCCTATTTCGAGTGCTGTCACGAGGTCAAGCTGATCGTCGACCTGATCTATGAGGGCGGACTGGCCAACATGCGCTACTCCGTCAGCAACACCGCCGAGTACGGCGACCTCACCCGGGGGACACGGATCGTCAACGACGACACCCGCAAGGTCATGAAGGAGATCCTGGCGGACATTCAATCGGGCAAATTCGCCGACGAGTGGATGAACGAGCACCGCACCGGATCGCCGAATTTCAACGAACTGCGCCAGGCTTCCCGAAGCCATCCCATCGAGGAGGTGGGCGAACAGCTCAGGTCGATGATGCCGTGGCTGGCCGAGAACCGGCTGGTGGACAAGAGCAAAAACTAGCAGGGGCGGAGACACGACCATCAGGATCGCCAAGGAAGGCTATCGGTTCGTTTTCGTTACGCTGGGTCTGGCCGCCGCCGCCCTGGCGGTGGGCTGGTTCGTCGTCGCCGTGGCGCTGACGGCGGCGGCCGCCGCCATTGCCGGTTTCTTCCGCGACCCGGCGCGGATCTCGCCCGACGGGGACGGGATCGTCGTGTCTCCGGCGGATGGCAAGGTGGTGGCCGTCCCCGATGCCTCGGACGCCGACAACCGCAGGCTCAGCATCTTCCTTTCGCCCCTGGATGTGCACATCAACCGGGCGCCGATGAACGGACGGGTCGCCGACATCCGCTATCAGACGGGCCACTTCCTGGCCGCCTACAAGGGCAAGGCGTCCGACGAGAATGAACGCAACGCCGTCGACCTCGTGGACGACGCGGGAACGACGCTGCGTATCGTGCAGATCGCGGGCTTTCTCGCCCGCCGGATCGTTTGCGACGTCAGACGCGGCGACCCGTTGAAGCGGGGCGAGCGTTTTGGCATGATTATGTTCGGGTCCCGCGTCGACCTCTTCCTGCCGCGGGACGCCACCGTCGAAGTACAGCCCGGCCAGCGGGTCCGGGGCGGCGAAACCATCGTCGCCAGGCTTTAACGGGGACCAGCGTGATGGACAGGTCCGAAAAATCCGAATCCCGGTTCAGAAAGGTGCGGCTCATTCCCCGGGGGAAGGGCGGGCGCCGCCTCAAACGCAAGGGGTCGGCGAACCGGCCGCGCCGGGCCATCTTTCTTCTGCCCAGCCTGATCACCGCGGGCAATCTCTTCTGCGGCATGTTCGCCATGATCTTCGCGTTCAATGGCGAGTTCCACCAGGCCGCCCTGTTGATCGTGCTCGCGCACCTGCTGGACGGCGTCGACGGCGCCGTGGCGCGGCTGACCCATACCACCAGCCAGTTCGGGGTCGAGTTCGATTCCCTGGCCGACGTCGTCTCCTTCGGGGTGGCGCCGGCGGTGCTGGTCTACGTCTTCGCGCTCCAGCCGTTGGGAATCTGGGGCGGATTCGGCGCCGCGCTGTTTGCTGTTTGCGGCGCCTTGCGCCTGGCGCGTTTCAACGTCCAGACCCTGGCCGCGGAAAAGAGCTACTTCACCGGGTTGCCGATCCCGGCCGCCGCCGCCATGATCGCGGCCACCATCTTCATGTACTTCATGCTGGGGCTGGAGAACACCGGCAGCAAGCCCGTGGTCTTTATCGTCATCGCGTGCGTGCTGGCGGGGCTGATGGTGAGCAATTTCCGTTATTTCAGCCTGAAGCAGCACCATTTCAAGAAACGCAGCACCATTGGCTTGTTGCTTTCCGCGCTTGCAGTCATTATACTCACCATTACTATGTGGCAGATCGTGCTGTTCTCGGCGTTATTAGCCTACACCCTATCGGGTCCCCTATTAGGGCTGCTCGCCGTGCGAAAGCGACGGAGGGAAGAGCAGGCACTCGTACAAGCCTGACAAAAAGCGAACCTCAGCTTGCATGATCCAAACTCCCGCCGGACCCCCGCGGGAGTTTTTTTTTGAGGAGGAAGGCCATGGCCGCCAAGAACGTTGTGCAGATTTTCGATACGACCCTTCGGGACGGCGAGCAGTCGCCCGGAGCAAGCATGAACATCGACGAGAAGGTCCTCATTGCCCGGCAACTGGACAAGCTGGGAGTGGACGTGATCGAGGCCGGCTTCGCCGCGTCGTCGCCGGGCGACTTCGAGTCCGTGGTGCAGGTGTGCAAGGCGGTCAAGCGCCCCATCGTGCTGAGCTTGGCGAGAGCGCAGCAGGGTGATATCCGCAAGGCTGTCAAGGCGGTGGACGGGGCGCGCAAGCCCGGGCTCCATACCTTCATCGCCACCTCCGACATCCACCTGAAGCACAAGCTCCGGATGTCCCGGGAGGAGGTGCTGGAGTCGGTGGGCACGGCGGTGGTGCAGGCGCGGCGATATCTGGACTATGTCGAGTTCTCCGCGGAAGACGCTTCGCGTAGCGACCCGGAGTTTCTGGTGGAGGTCTTCTCGGAGGCCATCAGGGCCGGCGCGAAAACCCTCAACATCCCGGATACCACGGGCTACGCCATTCCTTCGGAGTTCGGCGAGCTGGTGCGGTACCTGATCGAGAATACCGAGGGGTCGGAGAAGGTCACCTGGAGCGCCCACTGCCACAACGATCTGGGGCTGGCGGTGGCCAACTCGCTGGCGGCGGTGGCCAACGGGGCGCGGCAGGTGGAGTGCACCGTGAACGGCATCGGCGAGCGGGCCGGCAATACCTCCCTGGAAGAGGTGGTCATGGCCCTCAAGACACGGCAGCCGGTGTTCGGTCTCGACACGCGCGTCCACACCGAGCAGATCTATCCCACGTCGCGGCTGCTGTCCCAGGTCACCGGCATCACGGTGCCGCTCAACAAGCCCATCGTGGGAGACAACGCCTTTGCCCACGAGGCCGGGATCCATCAGGACGGCGTGCTGAAGCACAAGCTCAACTACGAGATCATGAAGCCCGAGACCGTGGGCATCACCGGTAACCGGCTGGTTATGGGGAAGCACTCCGGCCGGCACGCCTTCGGCGAGAGACTGCAGCAACTCGGGTTCTCGCTCAACAAGGACGAGGTCAACCGCGCCTTCGAGCGGTTCAAGCAGCTCGCCGACAAGAAGAAGGAGGTGTTCGACGAGGACATCGAGGCGCTGGTGGCGGACGAGGTGCTGAGGATACCGAGTCAGCCGGACCGTTACGAGCTGGTATACATGAACATTGCCTCGAGCTCGTCCGCGGTGCCGTCGGCCACCGTGCGGATGCGAGTGGACGGCGAGGAGAAGATGGCCCACGACACGGGTGACGGGGTGGTGGATGCGTGTTATAAAGCCATCGCCAAGATTTCCGGCAGCCGCGCGAAGCTGCAGCGCTACTCGGTTTCGAGCGTTACCGGCGGCACCGACGCCCAGGGCGAGGTGTCGTGCATGCTCCGGGACAAGGACGTCAACATCTCGGGAAAAGGTTCCCACACGGATATCATCATGGCGAGTGCGCTGGCGTACGTGAACGCGCTGAACCGTCTGGAATATCGCAAGCGCCACCGTCAGGCTTCAGTCGAGGGGGGTCCATGAGTCACAAGCTAACAGTGCTTGCCGGCGACGGCATCGGTCCGGAGGTGGTGGCGGAGGCCATGACGGTGCTGCGGCAGGCGGGCGAGCTTTTCGGTTTCACCGTCGATGTCGAGGAGGGTTTGGTGGGTGGAGCGTCCATCGACGCCCACGGGACGCCCCTGACCGACGAAGTCCTGGCCCTGGCCAAGTCCAGCGACGCGGTGGTGCTGGGGGCCATGGGCGGACCCAAGTGGGACGGACTGGACTACTCCATCCGTCCCGAACGGGCGTTGCTGGCGTTGCGTCAGGAGCTGGGGTTGTTCGCCAACCTGCGCCCGGTGAAGCTGTTCGCGCCGTTGGCGCAGGCCTCGACCCTCAAGCCCGAGGTGGTGGAGGGAACCGACCTGGTGGTGGTGCGGGAACTGACCGGCGGCATTTACTTCGGGCAGCCCAAGGGCGTCACCGCCGAGCCCGACGGGACCGAACGGGGCGTCAACACCCTGGTTTACACCACGCCGGAGATCGAGCGCATCGCCCGGGTGGCTTTCGACGCCGCCCGCCGGCGCCGTGGCCGGGTCACCTCGGTGGACAAGGCCAACGTGCTGGAATCCACCGAGCTGTGGCGCAAGGTGGTCACCCGGGTCCGGGACGAGGAGGGCTACGGCGACGTCGAGCTCGATCACGTGCTGGTGGACAACTGCGCCATGCAGCTTATTCGTGACCCCCGGCAGTTCGACGTCATCGTCACCACCAACATGTTCGGAGACATCCTGAGCGACGAGGCGGCCATGCTCACGGGTTCCATCGGCATGCTGCCGTCGGCCAGCCTCGGCGGCCGCGTGGGTATGTACGAGCCGGTGCACGGCAGCGCTCCGGACATCGCCGGGCAGGACAAGGCCAACCCGCTGGCCACCATCCTGACGGTGGCGCTGATGCTGCGCCACTCGTTCGACCAGGGCGCCGCCGCCGACTGCATCGAGCAGGCGGTGGAGCGGGTGCTCGAGGCCGGCCACCGCACCCTGGACATCACCGAGGGGAAGGCAAGCGTGGTGGGGTGCAAGGAGATGGGCTCCCTGGTGCGGCAGGAGATTGTCGCCGGCCGCGGAGCGTAGTGAACTCCGAAGCAGAATAGCTCCGAAGCGTGTAGAGAGAACCATGAACAAAGAGAAGTACAACGTCGCCGTGGTGGGAGCCACCGGCGCGGTGGGCGAGGAGATACGGAAGATTCTCGAGGAGCGCGTGTTCCCGGTGGACACGCTGCGCCTGCTGGCCTCCGAGCGATCCGCCGGCCAGCGGCTCAAATTTTGCGCCCGGCAGATACCGGTGGAGGTGCTGGACGACGATTCTTTCGATGACATCGACATCGCGCTGTTCTCGGCGGGCTCGTCGGTCAGTGCCCGGTATGCCCAGGCGGCGGTGGACGCCGGCGCGGTGGTCATCGACAATACCAGCCATTTCCGGATGGACGACGAGGTCCCATTGGTGGTTCCGGAAGTAAACGCGGACCGGATCGCCGACCACGCCGACCGGGGAATCATCGCCAACCCCAACTGCTCCACCATCCAGATGGTGGTGGCGCTGAAGCCGCTGTACGACGCCGCGGGCATCAGCCGCATCGTGGTCTCCACCTACCAGTCGGTTTCCGGGGCCGGCCGCCGGGCCATGGAAGAGCTCGGCAGGCAGACCGCGGCGCTGTTCAACAGCAACGACGTGGAGTGCGAGCAGTTCCCGCACCAGATCGCGTTCAACTGCATCCCGCACATCGATTCGTTCCTGCCCAACGGTTACACCAAGGAAGAGATGAAGATGGTCCAGGAGACGCGCAAGATCCTGGACGACCCCGACATCCGCATCACCGCCACCACCGTACGCGTGCCGGTCTTCTGCAGCCATTCCGAATCCATCAACGTGGAGACCCGGACCAAGCTGACTGCGGGCGATGTCCGCGCTATCCTCCGGGAGGCTCCCGGCGTACTGCTGCAGGACGACCCCCAGGGCAACGACTACCCGCTTGCCACCGTGGCGACAGGCACGGATGCCACCCACGTCGGACGCATCCGTGAAGACGATTCGGTAGAGAACGGCATCAATCTCTGGGTCGTCGCCGACAACCTGCGCAAGGGCGCCGCCTTGAACGCGGTGCAGATCGCCGAAATCCTGATCCGGGACTACCACTGATCCACCCACCGGCGGACACGTCGATCCGTGGGGCCTTATGAACGTCAAAATGACCGTCGAGTACGACGGCACCGACTACCGCGGATGGCAGGTCCAGCCCGGCGGGCCGACGATACAGGGCATCCTGGAGGACGCGCTGGCCGTGCTGTTGAAGCACAGGGTGCGAGTCCACGGGTCCGGGCGAACCGACGCCGGCGTTCACGCGCTGGGCCAGGTGGCGAACTTCACCTGCCCTGACGACCGGGACCTGGCGCGGATGCAGCGGGGCTTGAACGCTCTTACCCCGGACGATATCACGGTCAAGGCGGCGGAGGCGGCGTGCGCTTCTTTCGATGCCCGCAGGGATGCTCGGAGGCGCGTCTACGAGTACCGTCTGTGGAACCACCCCTGGCGGTCGGTGTTCAACGACCGCTACGCGTGGCACGTCCCCAGGCCGTTGTGCATCGACGCGATGCGCGAAGCGCTGGCCGCGCTGGAAGGGGAACACGATTTCTCGTGTTTCCGGGCCGCCGGGTGCGGCGCCGCCACCCCGGTCCGTCGGGTCTACCGCAACCAGCTTTACCCGTGGGAGGACCACTGGGTGTATCGCATCGAAGCCACCGGTTACCTCCGGCACATGGTGCGGAACATCGTCGGCACGCTGGTGCAGACGGGACTGGGGGAACGGGACCCCGGCGGGCTGGCGGCACTGCTGGACGGCCATGATCGGACCCTGGCCGGCCCCACCGCGCCGGCCCGGGGCCTGTTCCTGGTGGACGTGCGCTACGAATAGACATCCGCGGTGAGCCGGCCCGCCGGACGGCGCCCTACGAGATGGCGCCCTTCGACTTCGCTTCGCTACGCTCAGGACGAACGGGAGTGGAAACCATTGCCTCGGTGCCGCGCTACGCTCAGGACGAACGGAATCGTTGTTTCTCACCAACCGTTCGTCCTGAGCGTAGCGAAGCGAAGTCGAAGGGCGCCATCTCGTAGGATACTTGAATTAGCCCCGGGCGCTGGCTATGATTCCCCGCCAAGGAGAAAACTGATCCATGTCCGAACGTACACTCTATGACAAGGTCTGGGACGCCCATTCAGTGACCACGCTCTCCACCGGGCAGACCCAACTCTTTATCGGTTTGCACCTGGTCCACGAGGTGACGACCCCGCAGGCTTTCGACATGATGCGGGAACGCGGGCTCTCCATC
>JAPOQB010000428.1 GCA_026710965.1 Deltaproteobacteria bacterium
GCGTAGCGAAGCGAAGTCGAAGGACGCCATTCAACATGTCCCGCATCGTTGACCTCGGTTCCCTGGCCGGCGCCTATGCCGCACGTCTCCTCGCGGAGTCTGGGCACGACGTAATCCGCATCGATCCCGCGGACGGCGATGCGGTGCGCTGGACCAGCCCGTTCCTCGGAGACGCGCCGGACCCGGAGCAAGGCACCTTTCACCACTTCCTGAACGCGGGCAAGCGGAGCCTCTCGCTCAACCTGGAATCCCCTGACGCATGGCGGGTGTTTCTGGCGTTGCTGCGGACGGCCGACGCCGTGGTGACCAGCCGGCCGTTGCCCATGAACGGCGAGTCGACAAACGAGCGACTCGTGTGGACCGATATCGAGGAGGAAGAGGACGAGTTGTGCGCCTACGCCCGCTCCGGCCTGCTCTCCCTGACCGGGCAGCGCGACGGCCGGCCCATGCTCCTGGGCGGGCACATGATCTATCTGGCGACGGGCATTCAGGCGGCCCTTGGCACGGCCGCCGCCCTCCACGTGCTCGAACACACCGGACAGGGACAGCGCGTCAGGGTCTCCATGCAGGACTGCCTCGAAACCTTCGTCGAGCAGGCCATGGTCGAGTACACCTTCTCCGGCACCCGTACCGAGCGGCGCGGCAACCGCGGCACCATCACGGCGATCTCGGGAGCGCTGCCCTGCAAGGACGGCCACTGGGTCGTCAGCCAGATCAACCGGCCCGGCCGGTGGGAAAAGTTCATGGAATGGGTCCAGGATCCCGAGCTGATGAGCGATCCCTCACTGTCGTCGGATGACGCGCAACGCGAGAAGAAGGATTTCATCATGGACCGGGTGCATGCCTGGTCGAAACGGTTGACCAAGTCGGAGGTCGTCGAGGAAGGACAACGGCGCCGCTTCCCCTGCTCGCCGGTATCGACGCCGTTGGACCTGACCGAAGACCCGCAACTCGTCGCGCGCGGATACCTCGCCGAGGCGGATGATCCGCGCTTCGGACAAATCCTCTTCCCGCGCGGCCCCGTCGCCCGGATCCGGGGACAGGAGATGGCTCCGGCTCCCACCGTCGGGCAGCACAACGCCGAGATCCTCACCGAGTTGGGCTACACCGACGCGGACCATCGAGCGCTGGTGGAGATCGGCGCCGTCTGATGACCATGACCGAGCAGCGAATATTCTTCGAGGATGTCCGGCCAGCTACGGAGGTAGTGAACCGCGAGTACGGTCCGCTGACCGTCATCGATACCGTGCGCTGGGCCGGGCTGCAGGAAAATACCCAACAGCTCCACTACGACCGCGACTGGGTGCGCGAGCACGCCGGCCTCCGCACCTTCATCGCCAGCGGCGCCTACCGGCAGGCCCTTCTGATGCGCATGCTGACCGACTGGGCCGGGCCCCGAGGACGGCTGCGGAAGCTCAGCATCCGGCACAGCTATTCCACCTTCGAGGGCGACACCATGCGGTTCACCGCGCGTGCCGTCGAGACGAGCGACGACCCCGCCGATCCGTGGGTCCGGTGTGACGTCGAAGGAACGAACCAGGAGGGGCGGCGGATCCTCGTGGGTCAGTGTACCCTCGTCCTTCCCTGCCGGAATTGAAAGGATTGGAACGTCCATGATCATCCCCGGAATGAGCCCGAGCGAAGCCAAAACGTATGTGGATGAGCACTACCGGAAGGTGTCTCAACGGTGGCGTGAGCGGGTGACCGGCTCACCCTTCATGGCGCAGCTCGTGGAGGGGCGCTTGCCGCGCGCCGCGCTGCGGACGTTCTTCAAGAACTGGGCCTCGTACA
>JAPOQB010000894.1 GCA_026710965.1 Deltaproteobacteria bacterium
CCATGAGCACGGTGCCGCCGCGTTCCTGTCCTTCTCCGCGCAGCACCACACCGCCCGCCGCTATCCGAAGCGTTCCGGCGACCTGGTATTCGCCCTTCCGCAGCAGTACGGCGCCCCGGTGTCCGTTGGCGTCGGGTTCCATTCGCGACACTCGGTCGATGGCTGCCTGGATACGTTCGCCGTCGTCGCCGGGGCCCGGCTCCACCACGACCTTGACCGGGACCTGAGGAATCGCTATTCCCCCGCCGCCGTAACCCGCGTTGGAGAAGTCCGGGATGACGTTTCCTTTCTCGTCGGGCACGTAGACCAGCTTCCCGCCGCCGTCGAGGTAGATCAGGGGACGCGCCGCCTCCATCTGCGCCGAGCTCGCCGGCGCGCTTGCGCACGCAGCCAGCAGGAGCGCGAGGAGGTTCATTATCCGTTTGAACCGCAATAGGGTGCCTGTGGTATAGGGTAGAGATCTTGACCCGTTGTTTCTAACATCCCGTCAACCGTGACAACACTGGAGGACGCCATGACCCGGAAACTCGCGCTTTCGTCGTTGGCTCTTTTCGCGGCCCTTGCCATGGCCGCTTCGGCAACGCATGCCGCCGAGAACTTCTACGCCGGCAAGACCATGCATATCATGGTCGCGGCCTCCCCCGGCGGCGGTTTCGACGCCTACTCGCGGCTCCTGGCGCGGCACATGCCCAAGCACATACCGGGCAACCCCGCGATGATCGTCCAGAACCGCCCCGGAGCCGGCGGCCGCATCACCGCCAATTACATGTACAACAAGGTCAAGCCCGACGGGCTGACCATGGGCATGTGGATCGGCGGCCTCATCCTGCAGCAGTACCTGGGTGACAGGGGCGTGAACTTCGATTCGGCCAAGTTCGAGTGGGTCGGTGCGCCGGTGCGGATCCACAACGTGTGCATGACCCACAAGCGGAGCGGCATCGTCGATCTGGCCACGTGGCGCGCGGCCAAGGCGCCGGTCAAGTTCGGCGGCCAACGGCCCGGCTCCACCATGTCGGATATCCCGGTGATTCTGAGCAAGCACACGGACCTTCCCATCAAGCTCATCGAGGGGTACGGTGGTACGGCGCCGGTGCGGCTGGCGGCCGAGAGGGGCGAGGTGGCCGGCGTGTGCGCGAGCTGGGAAGGACTCAAGAACCCCTGGGCCGCGGCGCTGAAGAGCGGGGACGTGCGCGTGCTGGCACAATTCGTGGACAAGCCTCACTACGCTCTCAAGAAAGTGCCCCTGGGCATCGACCAGATGAAGACGGAGGAGGGAAGGGTCGTGATGAAGACCGTGATCCACGACATCGGCGGCTCCCTCAACCGGCCGTACTCGCTGCCTCCGGGGACGCCCAAGGACCGGGTGATGATCCTGCGCCGCGCCTTCGACGCGGCCATGAAAGACCCCGAGCTTCTGGCCGAGGCCAAGGGCAAGTTCGACGTCACCCCCGTCTCCGGCGAGGAAGTGGAACGGCTCGTGGCTGCCGTCGCCAACCTGCCGGCGGAGCTGATGGCGACCATCAAGAAGACCTTTGCGATCAAGAAGTAGCGGACACCGCATTTCGGGAACGAGGGGCGGGGCTTGAGGCAGGACAACACGTAGATGGCTCGCCCCTCGGGACTGGCATACAGCATTCACACGCCGCGTCTGATACTCCGTTGCTGGCATCCGACGGATGCCAATTCGCTGCAGCGGGCGATCAACGACAACCTGGACTATCTGCGTCCGTGGATGGACTGGGCGCGCCAGGAGCCGGAGTCCCTGGAGATGAAGACGGAACGGCTGCGCCGGTTCCGGGATGACTTCCTGTCGCGGCAAGATTTCGTTTACGGCATATTCGGCGCCGACGGCGTCCGGGTCATCGGCGGTACCGGCCTGCATACGCGGGAGAACAAGGACGCCCGGGAGATCGGCTACTGGATCGGCCGGCCGTACGCCAACAAGGGCCTGGCCACCGAGTCGACGGGGGCGCTGACCCGCGTGGCGTTCGAGGTCAACCGCGTGGAGCGGATCGAGATACGCTGCGACCCGCGCAACCAAGCCAGCGCCCGGGTGGCCGAGAAGCTCGGCTTCACCCACCGTTCGACGCTTTACGGCAACAAGACCGATGCGGAGGGACGCTTGCGGGACACCATGGTGTGGAGCCTGGATTCCGCGGACTACCCGGGCAGCCCTGCGTCGAAGGCGGCGGTGGCCGCCTACAATCGCTCCAGGATCCAGATCCTCTAGGCGTCCGTGGGCGAACCTACTGTAGGTTATACAGCCGCGTCACGTTGTCCGCGGTGAGCCGCCGGCGCATCTTGTCGCTCAACCCGCCCATGGTCTGCGCGATGAACTCCTGGGAGTCGGGCCAGATCCCATCCCGGTGGGGATAGTCCGAGGCCCAGCAGAAGTTTTCCGGGGCGTATTCTTCCGCCAGTTGCGCGCCGACCTTGTCGTCCTGGAAGGTCGCCCACATCTGGCGCCGGAAGAGTGCGCTGGGCGGTGTGCTGATCATCCCCTCGTACTCGCCTTCCCGGAACTTGGTGTCGAGCCGCTCCAGCACGTAGGGGATCCAGCCGATGTGGCTTTCGGCCATCACCACCTTGAGTGCGGGATGGCGCTCGAGGGCGCCACACAGGATGATCGACACGAGACACTCGTCGGCCTGCATCGCCACCACCGCGATGTGCGCCTCCTTGGATACCTTCGGGGTATCCCCCCTGAGTTTCTCCTCGGCGCTCCTGGGGCCCACCGTGGTCGTGCCGTGGCCCGCGCCGATGTGGAACGACAGCGCCACTTGCTCCTCCTCGGCGGCGGCCCACATGGGCTCCCACATCTCGTGCCAGATGGGCGCCGGGCCGTTGAAGAAGTCGAACAGCGCGCCCTTGAGCCCGAGGCCGTTCTTGCCGATGCGGCGGACCTCGGCGGCGGCGGCGTCGGGGGAATGGGCGGGGATGTCGGCGATGCCGATGAAGCGGTTGCGGTCGTACTCGCAGAACTCGGCGATGAAGTCGTTGTAGGCCCGGTAGGTGGCGGTGATCACGTCCGGGTCCTTGATGCTGTCCTCCACGAAGCGGATGCCGTAGATGACCTCGGCGGCGATGTCGTCGATGTCCAGGTCCTTGGCCCGCAGCTTGGGATCCGATGGGTGCGTGGGTTCCCAGCCGGCCTCGCGCATCCTGCGGCCGCGGTGGTTGGTCATGGGCTGCCGGCCCATCCAGGCCCGATGCCCGCCCATCACGGCGCCGTCGCCGACCCACGTGGGCTTGCCGTCCACCGTGTGCACGTTGGGTACGCGGTCCTTCAGGTTCGCCGGAGCCCGGGACCTGAAAGTGTCTTCGTCGAGATAGAAAAGGTCCATGTGTCCGTCAGCAGAGATGATTCGGTCGCTCATGATCGTTCCCTCCGGCCCTCACTCTTCTCACAGTCTCCCGAGGCTGGCAAGGCCGATGCGCTTCCCCAACGCGAGAGGGCACTTTAAAACGATTTGTGGTACAGGCCATTGGAGGAGGACCATCCATGACCACCGCCGCCAACGATCTTCAGGGGGAGTGGCGCGACCGCTGCGCGATACCGGATCACGTCATCTGGGGCCCCGGTTCCCATGAACGCCTGCGGGCGCTGCTCGAGGAGATGGGCCGCGGCAGGGTGCTGCTCCTGACCAGCGGTTCCCTGAAAAAACGTACGCCGTGGGTGGACCGGATCGAGCAGGCGCTGGCGGGTCTGGTGGTGGCGGTCCGCAGCGACAGCGCGGAGTTCACTCCCGACTGGCTGTGCTTCGATACCGCCCGGCAGGCGCGGGAGGTGCAACCCGACGTCGTCGTCACCGTGGGCGGCGGTAGCGTGGCGGACTGGGGCAAGGCGGTGGCGTTCATCCTCGCCCAGGGCCTCGAATCGGTGGAGGAGCTGGACGGCTACGTGGCCTCGCCGGACAACCAGCGGCTGGCCGAGTTGCCTCGTCCGCCGATTCCCCAGGTGGCTATTCCCACCACCCTGTCGGCGTCGGAGGCGACATGGTCGGTGACCATCAACCGGCCCGAACGCAAGTTCAAGGACCACGTGCGGCATCCCGACCTGGTGCCCAAGGCGGTGATCCTGGACGCCGCCATCGCCTCGTCCACCCCGGCCGGCCTGTGGTGCGCCACCGGCCTCAAGGCCATGGAGCACGTGGTGGAAAAGCTCTATACCGTGGACCGCAACCCGGTGGTGGACAACATGTGCCTCGCGGCCGGGGACCTGCTGTACCGCTATCTGCCCCGCTGCAAGGACAATCCGGAGGACCTGGAGGCCTTCACGCAGTGCCACGTGGCGCTGGTGGGGGTCGGATTCCATGGGCGCGGCGTCCACAAGGGTCTGTCCCAGGTCATCGGCTGGCAGCTCGGCGCCTACGGCGTTGCCCACGGCCACACCTCCTGCGTCATGCTGCCCCACGTCATGGAGTTCAACCGTCCCGTGAGCCTGTCCGCCCAGGCCGCCCTCGGACGGGCCCTGGGCGGCCAGGGCGCCACGGACGACGAGCTGGCGGAATCCGCCCAAGCCGCCGTGGCCGGCCTGGTGCGCGATATGGACCTGCCCTATCGGTTGCGGGACGTGGGCATCCCCCGTGAGGACCTTCCGGATATCGCGAAAAAAGTCATTGTGTCGCCGAATATCATCTACAACCCGAAGCCGGTGACGGATCCGGAGGAAGTTCTGGTGGTCCTCGAAAGGGCGTGGTAGAGGCTGCCGGTATCTCCGGCGAACCGTGAGCGGATGGACTGCACCGCAGGCTCGACGGCCCCAGTGCCGTAATCAAGCCATACAGTCATGGATGAGTCACGATCTCAGTATACGGTCGGCGTGGACATCGGCGGCACTTTTACCGACTGTGTCACCATGGACGCCCGCGGCACGGTGACCGTGGGCAAGTCCCTTTCCACGCCGGACGACTACTCCGTCGGCGCCCTGAACGCGGTACGGAACGCCGCCGAGAGCCTGGGGCTGGCGGACGAAACCGAGCTTCTCGGCTCCACCCGGCTGTTCTTCCACGCCTGCACCATCGGCGACAACGCCCTCATCACGGGGTCCGGGGCGGTGACCGGACTGATCACCACCAAGGGTTTCGCCGACACCCTTCGCATCATGCGCGGGCGGTTCACCGACGGCGTCCCGGAGTCGGAGATCTTCCATCTCGCCACCCTCGACAAGCCCGCGCCCATGGTGCCGCGGGCGTTCATCAAGGAGGTGGACGAACGGGTGGACTACAAAGGCTCGGTCCTCGTCCGGCTTGATCCGGCCCAGGTGGAGAGGGCCGTGGCCGAGCTGGAATCGAGCGGCGTGGAGGCCATCGCCGTGAGCCTCATCTGGTCCGTGGCCGACGACCGGCACGAACGGGCCATCGCCGAGATGGTCGCGGAAAGGTACCCCGGAATATTCCTCAGCCTGTCCAGCGAAGTGGCGCCCTACCTGGGCGAGTACGAGCGCACCGCCACCACCGTGTTCAACGCCTCCATCGGGCCGAGGATCTCTACCTACGTCAAGCGCCTGGGAGGCCGGCTGCGGGAGACCGGCCTTGATGGCGAGCCCCTCATCATGCAGTCCTATGGCGGGGTCCTGGGGGTGGAGGCCACTGCCCGGAACGCCATCGGCACCATCGAGTCCGGGCCCGCCGCCGGGGTTTCGGGCAGCGCCTGGCTCGGCAAGCTCATGGACCTGCCCGATATCCTGGCCACGGACATGGGCGGCACCACCTTCAAGGTCAGCGTGATCCGGGACGGTGCCATCGAGATGGACTACAAGCCGGTGCTGCTGCGCCATCAGATCTACGCCACCAAGATCTGGGTGGAGTCCATCGGCGCGGGGGGCGGCAGCATCGCCTGGACCGATCCCAAGACAGGGTTGCTCAAGGTGGGGCCGGAGGGGGCGGGGGCGCAGCCCGGACCCGCCTGCTACGGTCTGGGGGGCGCCGAGCCCACGGTGTCCGACGCGGACCTCGTGCTGGGTTACCTCAATCCGGATTACTTCCTGGGCGGGCGCATGTCGCTGGATGCCGAACAGGCGCGCCGCGCCGTCGAGCAAAGGGTCGCCGAGCCTCTGGGCCTGTCCGTGGAGGCGGCGGCCGCCGGCATCTACCGCATCATCAACGCGCACATGAGCGACCTCATCCGGCGCGCCACGGTGGAGCGGGGCTACGATCCCCGGGACTTCACCCTGTTCGCGTTCGGAGGCGCCGGGCCGGTGCACGCGGCCCGCTACGCGGCGGAACTGGGCATCAAGCAGGTGGTGGTGCCGCTCACGGCATCGGTGCACAGCGCCACCGGCCTGGTCAGTTCGGACATCGTCTACCAGTACGGCAAGTCGGACCGGTTGCTGGTGCCGGCAGACCGCGGGCGCGTCAACCGGAACTTCGACGAGCTGGCGCGGCGCGCCCGCGCGGACCTGGCGGCCGCCGGGTTCGAGGGCGACGGCGTCCGCATCGAGCGAAGCCTCGACATGCGGTACCGTTACCAGGTGCACGAGCTGAACGTGGGCATGCCCGAAGGCGCGGAGCCGCTATCGGAGCAG
>JAPOQB010000405.1 GCA_026710965.1 Deltaproteobacteria bacterium
GGCACCTCCATTGCCCGGCCGCTGATCGCCCGGCGCCAGCTCGAGGTGGCGCTGGCGGAGGACGCCGAGGCCGTGTCCCACGGCGCCACCGGCAAGGGCAACGACCAGGTCCGGTTCGAGCTGACCTACTACGCCCTGAAGCCCGATATCCAGGTCATCGCCCCGTGGCGGGTGTGGGATCTCAACTCGCGCACCGCGCTCATCGACTACGCCCGGCGCTTCGACATTCCCGTGCCGGTGACCAAGGACAAGCCCTACAGCATGGACCGCAACCTGTTCCACATCAGCTACGAGGGCGGGGTGCTGGAGGACCCGTGGCAGGAGCCGCCCGCCGACATGTTCCTGTGGACCGTCCCCCCGGAGGAGGCCCCGGACGAGCCGCAGTACGTGGAGCTGGAGTTCACCGCCGGCGACCCGGTGGCGCTGGACGGCCGGCGCCTGGAGCCGGCGGAGATGCTGGTGGCGCTCAACGCCCTGGGCGCGCGCCACGGCATCGGCCGGGTGGACATGGTGGAGAACCGCTACGCCGGCATGAAGTCCCGGGGCATCTACGAGACCCCCGGAGGAACCATCCTGCACGCGGCCCGGCGGGCGGTGGAGCATCTCACGCTGGACCGCGAGGTGATGCAGCTCCGGGATTCACTGATCCCCCGCTACGCCCAGATGATCTACAACGGCTACTGGTTCGCGCCGGAGCGGGAGATCCTGCAGCAGGCCCTGGACGCCACCCAGGCCCGGGTTACCGGCACGGTCCGGTTGAAGCTCTACAAGGGCTCGGCGTCGGTGGCCGGCCGGCGCTCGCCGGTGTCGCTGTACGACCCGGTCACCGCCACTTTCGAGCGCGACGACGGCTACAATCAGGCGGATGCCGAAGGGTTCATCAAACTGAACGCTTTGCGGCTCAAGATGGCCGGGCGGGTGGCGGGCGCATGACAGGGGTCGCGGGCGCATAACCGGCATGGCGAAGAAGAAACAGCTCTGGGGCGGCCGGTTCGCCGGCTCCACCGCGGATTCGGTGGTGGCCTTCACCGCGTCCGTCGACGTGGACCGGCGCCTGTACCGGCACGACATCGCCGGCAGCACGGCCCATGCCCGCATGCTCGGCAAGCAGGGCATCATCCCGGCGGCCGACGCCCGCAAGATCGTCGCCGGGCTGCGCGCGGTCCGGAAAGAGATCGAGAGCGGAGAATTCCCCTTCAGCGTCGCCGACGAAGACATCCACATGAACATCGAGCGGCGGCTGACCGAGAAGATCGGCGGCGTGGGCGAGAAGCTCCACACCGCCCGGAGCCGCAACGACCAGGTGAGCCTGGACATGCGGCTCTACCTGAGGGAAGCCCTCGACGGTATCCTGAAGGACCTCGACGCCCTGCAGCACGCGCTGGCAGCCGCGGCCCGGCGGAACGAGGGCGTCCTGATGCCCGGCTACACCCACCTCCAGCGGGCCCAGCCGGTGCTCTTCGCGCACCACCTGCTGGCCTACGTGGAGATGTTCGAGCGCGACAAGAGCCGCTACCGCCACTGCCGGGAACAGACCGACGTCATGCCCCTGGGCTCCGGCGCGCTGGCCGGAACCACCTTTCCCATCGACCGGGCCTACGTGGCCAAGCTCCTGGGCTTCTCGCGCCTCTCCGAGAACAGCATCGACGCTGTCAGCGACCGGGACTTCGTGCTGGAGTTCCTGTCCGCCTCGGCCATTCTCTTCGTGCACCTGAGCCGCATGGCGGACGAGTTCATCCTGTGGTCCAGCGTGGAGTTCGGTTTCGTCGAATTGCCGGATGCCTATTGCACCGGCAGCTCGATGATGCCGCAGAAGAAGAACCCCGACGTGGCCGAGCTGATCCGCGGCAAGACCGGGCGGGTGTACGGCCACCTGAACGCCCTGCTGACCATCATGAAGGGGTTGCCGCTGGCCTACAACCGCGACCTCCAGGAGGACAAGGAGCCCCTGTTCGATACGGTCGACACGGTGACGGCGTGCCTGCTCATGGCCCGGGAGCTGGTGAACGGCCTGGAAGTCAGGAGCGAGCGCATGCTGGCGGCCGCGGACGACGGCTTCATGAACGCAACCGATTTGGCGGACTATCTCGTGGGCCGGGGTCTCAGCTTCCGCGCCGCCCACGACGTGGTGGGCCGGGTGGTGCGTCACTGCATCGACAAGAAGCAAAAGCTGCAGGACCTGTCCCTGGAGGAATTGCAGGGATATTGTCCCGCCATCGAACCGGAGGTCTACAAGATCCTGACACTGCAAGCGGGAGTTGAACGCCGGCGCGCGCCGGGCGGCACCGCCTCCGTCAACGTCCGCCGCCGGCTGAAGAAGCTGGGGGTCTGATGGCCCTTCGCCTCCGCTCCGCCTCCGCTCCGCCACGCTCAGGACGAACGGGAATAGAGTTTCAACAACCGTTCGTCCTGAGCGTAGCGAAGCGAAGTCGAAGGGCGACAAATGGTCAGCGTCCTCTTGGGATCGCCACCGCAGCCGCCCTGTGCCTGCTTGTCCTGCTCGCGGCGGCCGCAGGGTGCGGCCTGAAGGGCGCGCCGAGGGTGCCCGAATTGACGGTGCCCGGGGCCATCAGCGACCTGACGGCCCGGGTCGAGGACGGCGGCATCCGGCTCGGATGGTCGCGTCCGCGAGTCGCTCTCGACGGCAGGGCGCTCACCGATCTGGCGGCCTTCGTGGTGTTGCGCAAGGGCACGCGCGCGGATTGCCCGGAATGCGGCGCGGCGTATCGTGAGCGGGCGGTGGTCGGCGTGGAGGACGAGGGCAGGTTCATCAAGCGAACGAAATACGGGTTTACGGATCGGGAGCTCCGCGCCGGCACGCTTTACCGGTATCGGATCCGGGTCCGGCTGTCGGACGGCACCGCCAGCGGGCCGTCGAACGAGGTGAGTGTAGCATGGCAACCGTGAACGATCGTTTCACGCACAGGAACGACGCAATGTATTGCGAGGACGTGGCCGTCAGGGACATCGCCGACGCGGTGGGGACGCCGGTGTACGTGTACAGCCTTGCCCAGTTGCGGGAGGCCTACCAGCGCTTCGATCAGGCCTTCGCCGCGAGCCGGCACCTGGTCTGCTTCTCGGTGAAGGCCAACTCCAACCTCGGCGTGTTGCGTGCCTTCGTGAACGAGGGCTCCGGTTTCGACATCGTTTCCGGCGGCGAGCTCTTCCGGGTGCTCAAGGCCGGGGCCGATCCGCGCAAGGTGGTCTTCTCGGGCGTGGGCAAGACGCGGGACGAGATGGAATACGCGCTGCGCGCCGGCATTCTGATGTTCAACGTCGAATCCGAGCAGGAGATGGAGGCGCTGAACGAGGTGGCCGGGGGCATGGGCGTGGTGGCGCCGATGAGCTTTCGCATCAATCCCGACGTGGATCCGCAGACGCATCCCTACATCTCAACCGGCATGAAGAAGAGCAAGTTCGGTATCGGCATCGACCCGGCGGCCGAGGCCTACCGCCGCGCCATCTCGCTGCCCCACGTGGAAGTGGTGGGGGTGGACTGCCACATCGGCTCCCAGCTCACATCGACGTCGCCCTTCGCGGACGCCGCCGAGCGCGTGCGGGCGTTCGTCGAAGTGCTTCGGCGGGAAGGGGCGAATATCCGTTACGTCGATCTGGGCGGCGGCCTCGGCATCCGCTACGACGACGAGGAGCCGCCGGACCCCGAGGACTACGCCAAGGCGCTCATGGAGGGAGTACGGGGTCTGGACGTGACCCTCGTGCTGGAGCCGGGCCGGTCGATGGTGGGCAACGCCGGCATCCTGGTCACCCGGGTGCTCTATCTCAAGCGCACCGAAGCCAAGAACTTCGTGGTGGTGGACGGGGCCATGAACGACCTCGTCCGGCCCTCTCTCTACGGTGCGTTTCAGGGACTCCGCCCGGTGGACCGGCGCGAGGCCGAGCCCATGACCGCGGACGTGGTCGGCCCCATCTGCGAGAGCGGCGATTTCCTTGCCCGGGACCGGGACATCCAGACGCCGGCGCCGGGGGATCTCATGGCGGTGATGAGCGCGGGCGCCTACGGCTTCACCATGGCGTCCAACTACAACACCAGGCCCAGGGCGGCGGAAGTGCTGGTGGACGGCAAGGAGTTCGCCGTCGTCCGGGAACGGGAAACCCTGGAAGGCCTGTTGGCCGGCGAGAAGATCCCGGCGAACCTGTAGGGGAACCATCTTGAAGGACGCCATCCAACAGAAGAGGGGCACGGAGGAGCCCATGACCGAGATCACCTTTACCAAGATGCACGGCTGCGGCAACGATTTCGTGGTGCTGGACTGCATGGAGACGCAGCCCGCGGGCCTGGCCGAGATCGCCAGGAACCTGTGCCACCGCCGTTTCGGCGTGGGCGCGGACCAGCTCCTCACCATCAAGCCGTCGGATTCGGCGGACTTCACGATGGAGATCTACAACGCCGACGGCAGCAAGGTGGAGATGTGCGGCAACGGCATTCGCTGCTTCGCCAAGTACGTCTACGAGCACGGCCTGACCGGGAAACGGGAGATCGAGGTGGACACCCTGGCGGGCGTCATCCGGCCGCGGCTCAAGGGCGACCGTGTGGAAGTGGACATGGGCCGGCCGGTTCTCGACGGACGGGATATCCCGGTGGCCGCCGACGGCCGTATCGTCAACCATCCGCTCAAGGTCGACGGCGCCGGGTACACGGTCACCTGCGTGTCCATGGGCAATCCCCATTGCGTGCTCTACGTCGACGACGTGGACGAGCTGGACCTGCCCCGCCTGGGACCCCGCTTCGAACACCACGCCTTCTTCCCCAACCGGGTCAACACGGAGTTCGTCCAGGTGCTGGGGCCGGGCGAGGTGCGCATGCGCGTGTGGGAACGCGGCGCCGGCGAGACCTGGGCCTGCGGCACTGGCGCCAGCGCGGTGGGCGTGGCCGGCGCCCTGACCGGCAAGACCGGCAGGAAGATCACGGCGCACCTCATGGGCGGAGACCTGGAAATCCACTGGGCCGACGACGACCGGGTCTACATGACCGGCCCGGCGCAAGAGGTATTCCAGGGCAGCGTCCGGGTCTGACGCGTGCGAGTCGAACAAAATCTTGTGGGGGTAATGACATGTTTACCGGATCGATGACGGCCATGGTGACGCCGTTCAAGGACGGCGGGGTCGACTACGCCTCGCTGGAGGCGCTGGTGGAGTTCCAGATCGAGCAGGGCACCCACGCCCTGGTGCCGTGCGGCTCCACCGGAGAATCGGCCACCCTGGACCATGACGAGCATCACGCGGTCATCGACGCGGTGGTACGGGCCGCAAGGCAGCGGGTCCCGGTCATCGCCGGCACCGGCTCCAA
>JAPOQB010000731.1 GCA_026710965.1 Deltaproteobacteria bacterium
CCCCGACCCGCCCCGCTGTTCATCGCCACGACGCGTAGACGCAGCGCGACACCCCGCCGGCACTCGCCGCCGTTGCGCCGTCTTGACGCCGCCCCATTCGGGAGTTAGCTTTTTAATCAGAGTGATGATTCGACACTAACCTGTCGCACCCGAAGCACGCGCTTCGCAGAAACGGAGGAGAATGTTGGAACGCGAGGTTAGTTCAGGAAGGAAACTTGACGACAGTACGGAGAACCAAGAACCCCCGCCATATCAGGCACCACTCAAATCGCCCATCGTTCGACGCGCCCTCATATCAGTTGTCGCCTACGTCCTGCTTCTCACGCTCATCGGCATCATCTACAAGGACGAACTTTCGTGGTCGCGGCGGACCGGCTACCTGGCCTTGTCCGCGCTCTTGTGCATTCCCATCTGCATCTTCTACGGGATACTGACGGACCATCTTTCGCGGCTTCGTGCCCGCGCGGCCGGGGCACTGTCGGTGGCGGGGTCGGCGCTTCTCTCGGCGGGCTCGGCGACGGTACTCGTTTACGGAGTGGACCGGCTGATTCGCGGGGGGTTCATGCCCAACCGGATGCGGGACCCGTACGTGCTGGGGCTGGCCGGCTTGCTGGTGTTCGCCTCGGTGGCGCACTACGCCATGGCGCGGCGCCAGCGATGGGAAGACAAGCTGCCCCGGGCGGTGGAGCTTGCCTCCGGGGAAGAGCCGCAGACGGGTGAAGGACCGGGCGGGAGGATTGGAGGGGTGCCGGAAACTTCGGGGACCGGCTTCTTCAGACGGCTACCAAGCGCTCTGGGCCGGGACCTGGTCTACCTGAAAATGAGCGACCACTACGTGGAGGTCTTCACCACCGCGGGTCACACGGTGTTGCTGATGCGCTTCGGGGACGCGGTGGCGGAGCTTGAAGGGCTTGGAATACAGGTACACCGATCCTACTGGGTCGGACACGGCCATGCGGAGCGACTGCTCCGCCGGGGACGGCGCCGGCTGCTACGGCTCACCGACGGACCTGACGTGCCGGTGAGCCGCACCTATCTGGCGGCGGTCGAGGCGGCCCTTCCGGCAGACACGAGGAACACCTGAAACGACAGTACCGGGAGACCCGCCGGGTCACCCGGTACCGTTCACGGCGCTCAGGTCACCCGCACCTCCACCGGCTCTCCCGGCAATAGTGCCTCGCACATGGCGGCTTCCAGGCCGCAGGCCCGGCCCATGGCGGACAACACCATGTCCGCCACCACCCGCTCCTCGCCGCTTCGGGTCCGGGCGTTCTTCTCCAGCGTAACCGAAAGGACTTCGACGGACTCGCCGCGGCACACCGCCACGTGAGCGCGGTGCTCCCCCTTGCGGGGGCGATCGGTCACCAACGCCGCCGTGCAGGCGACCCCCAACACCGCGACTTCCTCCGACGGCCGCAGTGCCGACGCCCTTTCGTGAGCCTTTCGCGCCAGTTTCGCCGCGGTCTCCGGCGACACCGCCTGGGACGGCCGGCGCCCCAGGAACCCGTCCATCGAACCGTCGCTGTAGGGCACCAGCGCCTCCAGCACCGTGCGTGACGCCCCCGGCACCACGAACAGGTCCGCCAGCGCCTGGGTACCGCCCCCGGTGACCGCCAACACGGCCATGAACGGGCTCCGGTGTATCTCGGCGACGAAATCGGTGAGTGACGGGGATGCCATGCCGGTCAATGCTCAGACCACGCCGCGGTCCCGAAGGTCCCGGATCGCGGCGCTGTCGTACCCCAGCCGTTGCAACACCTCGTCGGTGTTCTCCCCGGCCAGCGGCGCCGGGCGGACGAAACGCGCCGGCGTATCCGACAGGTTCACGCTGCTGCCGATGAGCCGGGTGGCGCCCCGCTCGGGGTGGTGAATCTCCCGGGGCAGTCCCAGGTGCTGGACCTGGGGGTCTTCGAAGACCTCCTCCGCGGCGTAGATGGGCGCGTGACTCAGATCCTCCCGGCCCAGGCGCTCCAGCCAGACGGCTCGGGGCGCGCCGCCGAACGCCTGGCGCAGAAGCGCCATCAGGTCATCGTGGTGCGCGACCCGGTCCTCGTAAGCCGCGAAGCGCGGATCGTCGAGGAGGTCCGGCCGCTCGATGACCCGGATCAGGGCCTCCCAGGACCTCTGGTGGGTGGCCAGGTGCACGAGCAGCGGGCGCCCGTCCCCGGCCGGCAGGCAGAACAGCCGCCCGCGCTGAAAGTTCTTCGGGGTCACGGCCTGGCCGCCGTTCAGGAACTCGGCGAAGTGGGACTCGATGAAGCCCATGCTCGCCTGCAGCAGCGATGCGTCCACGAACTGTCCGGCGCCGGTACGCTCCCGCGCCGCCAGCGCCGCCAGGATGCCGTAGGCGGCGAAGACGCCGGTCACGTGGGCAGTGATGGAGAGGCCACCCATCCTGGGGTCGCCCGGATCGGTGAGCAGGCTCAGCATGCCGCTGACCGCCTGGCCGATGGATTCAAAGCCCGGCCGGCTCGCGTACGGCCCGCTCTGGCCGAAGGCCGTGACCGAACAGTGAACGAGCCGGGGGTTGCGCTGCCGCAACTCCTCGTAGTCGAGCCCCAGGGTCTTGCGCGTGTCCGGCCGAAAGCTCTCGATGAGGACGTCCGCCGTTTCCAGCAGCCGGCACAGGATCTCCCGGGCCTCGGGCTCTCGCAGGTTGAGGGTCACGCTCTTCTTGTTCCGGTTGAGCACCCGGAAAACCGGACTGTAACCTTCCCGGCCGCGGGCCGGATCGCCGGTCCCCGGCAGCTCCACCTTGACCACCTCGCAGCCCAGATCGCCCAGAAGGCTCCCGGCATAGGGGCCGGCCACGTGCCCGCTCGCGTCGATGGCCACCGTTCCGTCCAATGCTCCGTTCACGCCGCGCCCTCCGGCCGTTCGGGAAGTCGACACCAAGGGTCAGAAAAACCTGCCCAGGAAGGAGTTTCCGTCCCGCACCCGGAAAATGCCGACAAAGCCCAGGAGACCGCCGATGAATCCGCCGAGAAAGATGACGGTGGCCACGAAATCGGTGGTGGCACCCGGCGCCAGGACCGCGTACACCACCTGGCGGGCTCCCAATCCGACGACCACCGCCACCACCATACCGATGGCGGTGAGGGTCCTGTACCTCATCGAAGCATCTCCTCCGAGCCCCTCCCGTGCTCTCCAGGACAATGTTGACAGCGGTTGCAGGATTGCATACTGTCCTTAGCCGTTGCAAGGAACCCGCGCGATGGAGGAACCCCGGACATGGCAGAACAAAAGCCCAACGCCCTGGAACGGTTCATCGAAAGGACCCGCACGCTGTTCGCGGCCGAGTCCGACCCGGAAAAACGCTGGACCGCGCTGAGCCCGGTCCTGGCCGAGCTGCTCGCCGACCCCGAGGTGCTGGAGGCCTCCAGGTCGTGGCCCGACTGCGTGCCGCGGGACGGGCGCGCCGAGAACCTGCTCTTCTATGAAGACCCGGACTTCGGCTTCGCCATCAACGGCCTGACCAAGGGCAACGCCCGGCAGGGCGGGCGCGCGCGGATTCACGATCACGCGCACATCTACACGCTTTACGGGGTCCTCGACGGCCATGAACGGATCGAACGGTACGACCGGCTCGATGATCGCTCGAAGCCCGACTTCGCGGAAATCCGCCTGGCCAGCGACAAGCACGTCGGCCCCGGCGAGATCGACCTGGTCCGGCCCTACGAGGTGCACACCGAGACCACGGTGGGCGAAAGGACCGTGGCCATCATCGTCCGGAGCCAGAAAGGTGGAAGCTTCAACCAGGGCCGCTACAAACCCGAGACCAACGAATACTACGAGAGCCTGGGCCCGCGTCAGACACCGGTGGAGATGTTGGCCTAGCGGCCTTTCGTTCGTGACGCATGGACGCCATCAAGCTCGAGGTCATCTACAACGCCACCAACCAGATCGCGTACGAGCTGACCCAAAAGCTCATGCGCAACGGCTACTCCTCCATCGTCAAGGAGAGCCAGGACCTGGCCCTGAGCATCTGCGACCGCCAGGGGCGTAACGTCGGACAGTACTCGCCCAACCCGGTGGGACTCGGGGTGGTGGGGTCCCAGCTCCAGGGCATCCTTCAGGACTTCGCCGGAGCCATCGGCGAAGGCGACACCTTCATCCTGAACCATCCCTACCGGTACTGTCAGAACCACCCCAGCGACGTCACGCTCATCTCACCGGTGTTCCACCAGGGGAAGATCATCGCCTTCGTCGGCAACACCGCCCACAAGCCGGACATCGGCGGCAAGGTCCCGGGCACCAACGCCGGCGACGCCACCGAGGTGTTCCAGGAGGGGCTGCTGATCCCGCCCCTGAAGCTCTACGAGGCCGGTGTCCTCAATGACGCGGTCAAGCAGCTCATCTGCGCCAACACCCGCACGCCGGAGGTGACCTGGGGCGACATCCGCGCGCAGGTGACCGCCAACCTCCACGGCATCGACCGGCTGACGGCGTTGGCGGAGCGCTTCGGCCTCGACGACGTGCTCGCCTGCTGGGAAGAGCGCATCGCCATCACCGAGCGGGAGCTCCGCTCGCGCATCGCCGCCATGCCGCCGGGCACCTACGGCCCGGTCACCGACTACATCGACGACGACGGCGTGGAGCTGGACCGGCCGCTGGAGGTCACGGCGACGCTGCACGTCCGCGGCGACGAGCTGGAGTTCGAGTTCGCATCGGCGAAACAGTCACGAGGGCCGCTGAACCTCCGGCCCTGCGTGGTGCGGGCGGTGGTGGAGTACTGCGTGCAGGCGGCCATCGGGCCGGACCTGCCCAAGAACCAGGGCTGCTCCGCGCCCATCCGCATCACCCTCCCCGCCCCCGGACACCTGCTGAACCCCGAGTTCCCCGCGCCGGTGAACATGTACGCCACCACCTGCCACCGGCTGGCGCCGGTCATCATGGCGACGCTGGCGCAGGCTATGCCGGAGCGCGTGGCCGCGCCCCAGAGCAGCTCCGGGGGCGCCGTGTCCTTCAACGGACGGGACCCCGGCAGCCGGCGGCCCTACTCCCACTACGAGATCCTGTGGGGTGGATACGGTGCCCGGCCCGTCAAGGACGGCGTCAGCGGCTCCGCCGCCGACATCAGCAACGTCATGAGCACGCCGCTGGAGGCGCTGGAGAACGAGTTCCCGGTGAGGATGCAGTGTTTCGAGATCAACCCCGACTCCGCCGGGGCGGGAAAATACCGCGGCGGCCTGGGGATCCGGCGCGGTTGGCAGGTGTTGACCGACGACGTCACCCTCAACCTGCGCCTGGACCGGTTCAAGTTCTCCTCTCCGGGCCTGTTCGGCGCCCGTCCCAGCGCGCCGGCGCGCTGCACTCTCAACCCCGGCGCCGACGACGGACGGCCGCTCCATTCCAAGGCCGCCAACATCCGCCTGTCCAAGGGCGATACCCTGCTGCTGGAACTGGGCGGCGGAGGCGGCTGGGGCGATCCCCTGACCCGAGACCCGGAGCGCGTGCTCGACGACGTGCGCAACGGCTACGTGTCGGCGGAAGCGGCGCGGGAGGTCTACGGCGTCGTCATCGATCCGGCCGCCATGGCCATCGATGCCGAGGCCACCGCCCGGCGACGCAAGGAAGCAGGCCGTTAACCGTGCTGCGCATCGGCATTGACACCGGCGGCACGTTCACCGACCTGAGCGTGTTCGACGAGGACGACGGCCGCGTCTGCCTCACCTGGAAGCTGCCCTCCCAACCCCGGAATCCCACCGAGGCCATCACCGCCGGGCTTCGCGAGATCACCGCCCGGCTGTCGGAGAAGGCCCGCTATGTCCTCCACGGCACCACCATCGGACTGAACACCCTGCTGGAAGGCCGGGAGCCGCCGCCCGGGCTCCTGGTCACCGAAGGATTTCGCGACATCCTGGAGCTGGACCGCCAATGGCGCGGCGACCAGGTGTACAACCTGTTCTTCGACCGGCCCCGGCAACTGGTCCCCCGGCACCTGATCCGGCCGGTACGGGAACGCACGGACTCCCGGGGTCGGGAAGTGCTCGCCCTGGACGCGGCGCAGGCCCGGGCCGGCGTCGAAGCTCTCATGGACGCGGGGGTGCGCTCCGTGGCCGTAAGCCTGCTCTTCTCCTTCGCCAACCCCGACCACGAAAGGCAGCTCCGGGCCATGCTGGAAGAGCTGGCCCCGGACGTCTACGTGACGCTGTCGTCGGAAGTGGATCCGCAGTTCCGGGAGTTCGAACGCACCAGCACCGCCGTGGTCAACGCGTTCATCGGACCCCGGGTCAGCAGCTACGTGGGCACCATCGAAGCCGCCATCGCCGAGGTGCTGGAAGGCGCCCGGGTGCTGATCATGCAATCCAACGGCGGCGTGGCCACGCCCGAGGTCATCGCCCGGGCGCCGGTGCAGACGCTCATGTCGGGCCCGGTGGCCGGCGTCGTCGGCACCCAGCGGCTGTGCCGGGAGATCGGCCGCGACAACGCCATCTCACTGGATGTCGGCGGCACGAGCTGCGACATGTCGGTGATCCCCGGCGAGCTGCTGACCGCGCCCCAGAGCAAGGTGGCGGGCTACACCGTGCGGGCCGCCACCGTCGACATCGAGACCATCGGCAGCGGCGGCGGCAGCATCGCCCGGGTCGAGTCCGGCCGCATCCTCAAGGTCGGGCCCCAGAGCGCCGGCGCCGTACCCGGACCCGCCTGTTACGGAGCGGGCGACCAGCCGACCCTGACCGACGCGCTGGTGGTGCTGGGCCACCTCAACCGCGAGGCGTTGCTGAACGGCGCCATGCCCATCGAGGCCGCGGCCGCCCGCGACGCCATTGCCGAGACCATCGCCCAGCCGCTGGAGATGACCCCCGAGCGGGCCGCTGCCGGCATCGTCGAGGTGCTGGCGGCCCAGGTGGCCATGTCCATGCGCTCGGTGACCATCGAGAAGGGCTACGATCCCAGGGACTTCATCCTGGTGGCCTACGGCGGCGCCGGGCCCACGGTGGCCTGCCCCATCGCCCGGGAGCTGGAGATCCCCGAGATCTGCATCCCGCGCGATCCGGGCAACTTCTGCGCCGCCGGGATGCTGCTCACCGACCTGATCCGCAGCTACTCCCTCACCCGCATCGGCCCGCTGGACGAAACCCCGCCGGAGGCCATCCGCGAAGCGCTGGACGAACTCCGGGACAAGGGCGTGCGCGAGCTCCAGGAGCAGGGCGTGACCCCGGACCGCATCGACACCGAGGATTTCCTGGACATGCGCTACCCCGGCCAGTCCTACGAGGTCACCGTACCAGCCAGGGACGCTCACAGGGACCACCTCACCCGGCTCTTCCACGAGGCCCACGGGCGGCTCTACGGCCACACCGCGGAGGAAGAGTCCATGGAGATCGTCAACTACCGGGTACGCTGCACCGGCCGCCTGCCCAAGATGACCTTTGCCGCCGAAGCCCCCGCCGACGGCCCCGCGCGGCCCCAGGACCAACGGGCCGCGCTCTTCCCGGGCAGCACCGCTCCGGTGCCCGCCCCCGTCTACCGCCGCGAAGACCTGGGCGCCGGCTGCCGCATCCCGGGCCCGGCCATCATCGAGGAGTACAGTTCCACCACCGTCGTGTATCCCGCCTTCGACCTGACCGTCGACGCCCACGGCAACCTCCGGCTGCGGAGCACGGTGTAGACGGCGTCAGTAGTGATAACGGCACTGTGCGATCAACACGGACTCGCCGTCGACCTTGTAGACAAGCCGGTGCTCGTCATTGATCCGGCGTGACCAGTAGCCGGCCAATCCGTGCTTCAGAGGTTCGGGTTTCCCGATTCCTTCAAATGGTGAGCGGAGAATTTCGCGAATCAGCAGATTGATCCGGTTGAGGAGCCTCCGGTCGGTCTTCTGCCAATACAGATAGTCGTCCCAAGCTTCCCGGGAAAAAATCAGCCTCACTCGATCAGCTCTCGATCCGTACCCGCACCGGATTCGAGCTCGGCGATCGATTTCAAAAGACGGCGTGCATTTTTCGGGCTGTGGAGAAGGTATGCGGTCTCTTCCAACGCGTGGTAGTCCTCGAGGGACATCATCACCACCGGACGGTTATTCTTTCGAGTGATCACCACGGGTGCATGGTCGTCGCAAACCTTTTCCATGGTCTTGGCGAGCCGTGCCCGTGCGTCAGAGTATGCAATCGTGTCCATGTCGTCACTCCCATTCACGTTGTACAGTGAATAGTACAATGCCAAAGATCCAAAGACAAACATGGACAGCGCATACTAGAGGTTGAACTCGATCATGTCGAGCTTGGTGAACCGCATGAGGTCGCCGGCGCCGGCGGGAAGAATGCCGAGCTGGTGGATGGCGTACTCGTGCTCGTAGGTGCTCTTGGCGTTGACGCCGTCCAGCGGGATGATGACGTTGTAGCGGTGGACGCGGGCGGCGGCGGTGGAAGTGTAGAGCACCGCGACGTTGGTCAGGCTGCCGACGACGATGAGGTTCTCGGTGCCGGCGCCGCTCAGGATCGCCTGAAGCTCGCCGCCGGCGAACTTGTCGAAGGCGTCGGGATAGAGCACGGGCTCGGTGTCCCGGCGCTTGAGGGGCCCCGCGGCATCGCCCAGGGGCGTGCCCTTGAACTGCAACGAGATGGTGAACACCACCGGGACGGAGGCCTCCCGGACGCGCTCCAGGAATCCGCCCAGCGGCTCCATCAACTGCGAGCAGACCTCCTCGGGGTCATGGCACCGGGCGTTGAGATCGAGCACCACCACGGCGCTCTTGGCCGGGTCGAGCGAGACGGGTTTCGGTTGGGGCCGGTTGGGGCCGGTTATTTCGGTCATGCTTCCTCCAGGCTGTGGTCAGTCTTCCGCCAATCTCCGCTCGCGTAGACGGACGCGCAACTCCCGGGTGGCGGCCTCGTCGACCGTGGCGGTCCCGTCCTCCATGGCAACACCGTAGGTCTCCTCGGCCGTAGCCCGGGAGATGCGGCCGTTCAGCAGGCTCTCGGCCACCGCCTCGGCGTCGCGGTCCAGCGGGTCGCCGTAGCCGCCGCCGCTGCCCAGCCGGAGATAGAGCACGTCGTCCTTGCCGATCTCGAACTCGCAGTAGGGCAACAGCCGCCGCTCGCCTTCCAGCGCGGGGAGGTCGTCGATGCACCGGTGAGCGGCCAGCAACTCGTTGACGCGCGTCCCTTCGAGCAGCACCAGCAGGCTGGGAGCGCCGGGGTAGCCGCCGAACATGCCGACGCCGGAGTTCCTCAGGCCCGCCACGCCGAAGGCCACGCCGCGGATCTTCTCCTCCGGCGCGTCGTGAAGCTTCACGGTGGCTTCCACGCCCACGCCGCCGGCGAACTTGCCGGCGCCGCCGCCGTCTGTCAGGTGGCGGCGGTAGAGGTACATGAGCGGG
>JAPOQB010000601.1 GCA_026710965.1 Deltaproteobacteria bacterium
CCCCATGTCCATCGAGCTGCTCGCCCTTCTTACCGCGTTCTCCTACGCCACGTCGAACATCGCGGCGCGGTGGGGGCTGCGCTATTCGACGCCCAACACCGCGGTGCTGTTCTCCCTGTTCATGCATGCCGTCGGATTGTCTGCCATCGTCCTGCTCACCCAGGGCATTCCCACGGTTCCCCGCGTCGCGCTCAATCTGGTGGTGATCACCGGCGTGCTGCAGACGATCCTGCGTTCCTGCCACTACCTGGCCATCTCCAAGGTGGGTGTATCCCGGGCCGTCACGCTGCGCAATACGCACCCCATGCTCACCGTGCTTATCGGCGTGACCGTCCTGGGAGAGCAGACCAACGCCCTCAACCTGGTGGGCGTGGTGCTGATCGTGGGGGGCACCGCCCTCACCTCCTGGAGGATGGACGAACAGATCGCCGGGTTTCGCCGCTGGTATCTGCTGTTGCCGGTGGCAACCTCCGTCATGACCTCCACGGTGCATCCCATCAGACGGTTCGCCATGACCCTGGCCGGTGAGCCGCTGTTCTTCGCGGCGCTGGTGGGGGTGGTCTCGCTGGGTTGCTTCACGAGCTATCTGGCCCTGCCGTTGCGGCGGGACCCCATCGTCTGGCACCGGAAGGCGTTGCTTCCCTTCGCCATCTCCGGGTTCGGCGAGACCATGGCGATCCTGCTGCTGTTCTTCGCCCTGGAGTCGGGGCCGGTGGTGGTCGTGTCTCCCATCACCGCCACCTCCCCGGTATGGACTGTGCTGTTGGCCAGCATCCTCCTGCGCCGTATCGAGAACACCACGCCGGCCGTGGTCTTCGGTACACTGCTGGTGGTCGGCGGCGCCATCTGCGTGACCCTGGGCCGGTACTTGTAAGGCTGTAAGGCGCCGTCCAGGCATCGTCCGTCCATGAAGAAGCTACTCGTCTGCCAGCACGTACCGTTCGAGATCCTGGGGACCCTGAACCCTCTTCTCAGGGAAGCCGGCTTCAGGATGCGCTATGTCAACTTCGGCCGCCATCCCGACGCCCGCCCCGAGCTCGACGGTTACAGCGGGCTGGTGATCCTCGGCGGTCCCATGAGCGCCTACGAGGTCGAGCACGGGCATCTCGCCACGGAGGTGCGCCTGATCCGGACGGCGCTCGACAGGGATCTTCCGGTGTTGGGCATCTGCCTCGGCGCCCAGCTCATCGCCAAGGCGCTGGGGGCCAAGGTCAGGGCCAACCGGGTGCCCGAGATCGGCTGGTACGGTGTCTCGATGACGGAGGAGGGCCGGCGGGACCCGCTGTTCTCCCACTTCAAGGAAACCGAGACGCTGTTTCAATGGCACGCGGACACGTTCCAGCTCCCGCGGAAGGCGGTGCGCCTGGCCGCCTCGCCCGACTGCCGCAACCAGGCCTTCCGTTACGGCGACCGCGTCTACGGTTTTCAGTTCCACCTCGAAGTGGACGAGCCGCTGATCGAGCGCTGGCTCAACGTCCCGGTGCACAAGGCCGAGCTCAGGGAGCTCCAGCCGCGCATCACCGCGGAGCGCATCAGGCAGGAGACGCCGGGAAAGATCCGGCGGCTCCGGCTCCTGAGCCAAAAGACCTTCGGCCGGTTCATCCAGCTCCTGGGGGCGCCCCGGCGCACGGTCTTGCTGCGCTCGCGCTGATCGGCCCGACTACGGGATGGCGCCGGTCATCCCGCGGCCAGGTGTCCGGTCTTTACGTAGAAACGGCAGCCGGCGGGGGCGCGCGGCGCATGCGAGCTGCCCGGAGGGTTCCGCAGCCAGGTCCCCTTGGGGTAGGAGCCGTGGTCGTCCTCGAGGACGCCTTCGAGCACCCAGATCTCCTCGCCCGCGGGATGGTCGTGCCGCTCCAGGCGCGTCCCCGGGTCGAGCTTCATGAGTGACACGGTTTCCTTTGCCGCGGAATGGAGCGGCATGACCAGAAGTCCCCGTTCCCCTGCCGGGGACCACGGCGAGCCGAGGGTGTCGACGCGCACGGACCGCCGGTCGCCCGGGTCCATTTGGCGGAGCTTCACGAACAGGGTGCAGCCGCGGTCGCTGCGAGGCCGGTGCCGGGAGCCCGGGGGGTTCCTCACGTAGGTCCCCGCGGGGTAGTCGCCGTGCTCGTCGGAGAACACGCCTTCGAGCACCAGGAACTCCTCGCCGAGCCCGTGGGAGTGTTCCGCGAAGCGGCTTCCCGGGGCGTACCGGACGATGCTGGTGGCGCGCGCCACCTCCTCGCCGTCCCGCTCCAGCATGCGCCGCCGGACGCCGGGCAGCGGGGAGTCCACCCACGGCATCTCCTCGGTGGCGATGACAACACGTTGGGCGATGTCTGTATTCAAGAGCATGCGGCCGCCCTTCCATGGTACGAAGAACTTGTTGACCTGCCCGGCCGGGTCATATAATTTTTCCGGGCTCGACACAAATTCCGGCAGGGACCAC
>JAPOQB010000189.1 GCA_026710965.1 Deltaproteobacteria bacterium
AGGGTTTCGCTACGCTCAGGACGAACGGAGGGACAGTTCCCACAACCGTTCGTCCTGAGCGTAGCGAAGCGAAGTCGAAGGACACTCCAATAGACCGGTATTTCCTTCATTCCTGAAGCTTGTCCGTCATTCCCTGCCGGGCTCGTATCCCAGCACCGGCCCCAGCCACCTTTCCACCTCGCCCACCGTCATTCCTTTTCGTGCGGCGTAGGCCGCCACTTGGTCCTTGCCGATGGCGCTCACGGCGAAGTAGCGCGCCGCCGGGTTGGCCAGGTACAGGCCGCAGACCGCGGCGGCGGGCCACATGGCGAAGTTCTCGGTGAGCTCGATGCCGGTTCCCTGGCGTGCGTCCAGCAGCTTGAACAGGGTGGGTTTTTCGGTGTGGTCGGGTGTGGCCGGGTAACCGGGCGCGGGGCGGATGCCGCGGTAGCGCTCCCGGACCAGGTCTTCCTGGCTCAACTGCTCATCGGCGCCGTAGCCCCACTCGCGGCGCACCCGGGCGTGCAGGCATTCGGCGAAGGCCTCGGCCAGACGATCGGCCAGGGCCTTGGCCATGATGGCGTTGTACTCGTCATGCTCGGCCTCGAACTGGCGGGCGAGTTCGTCCGTGCCGTGCCCGGTGGTCACCGCGAAGCCGCCGATGAAATCCTCCCGGCCGGAATCCCGCGGCGCCACGAAGTCGGCCAGGGCATACTGAGGCGTGCCCTTGCGGGCCTCCTTCTGCTGGCGCAGGGTGTGGAAACGCGTCAGCTCCGCGGTCCGGGTCTCGTCCGTGTAGAGCACGATGTCATCGCCGTCGCTGTTGGCGGGATAGAAGCCGTAGACTCCGTGGGCCGCCAGCAACCGATCTTCCACGATCCGGTCCAGCAGTTCCCGGGCATTGGCCAGAAGCTCGCGGGCCGCGGGCCCGCGCACGGGGTCATCCAGCAGGTCGGGATAACGGCCGCGGATCTCCCAGGTGTGGAAAAAGGGCGACCAGTCGATGTAGGGCACCAGCTCGGCCAGCGGAAACTCCCGCAACACACGGCCGCCGGTGAACTCGGGGACGTCCGCTTCGAACGTGTCCCAATCGATGCGGCAGCGCCGCTCCCGCGCCTCCGCATAGCCCAGGAGCCGCGTGCCCGCCCGATTCTCGTACTCCTCGCGCATGCGTTCCTGGTCGGCCCGGTTGGCGGCGTCCAGCGCGGCCCGGGCCTCCGGGTCCATGAGGTCCTGCACCACCGGCACGGCCCGTGATGCGTCGAGCACGTGGACCGTCTCCCGGCCGTAGCCCGGCGCGATCTTCACCGCGGTGTGGCGCTTGCTGGTGGTGGCGCCGCCGATGAGGAGCGGCAGTGCCAGACCGCGCCGCTCCATTTCGCCGGCCACGTGCACCATCTCGTCGAGGGACGGCGTGATCAGGCCGCTGAGCCCCACGGCGTCGGCGTTCTCCTTGACCGCGGTATCGATGATCCGGTCCGCGGGCACCATGACGCCCAGGTCGATGACGTCGTAGTTGTTGCAGCGCAGCACCACGCCGACGATGTTCTTGCCGATGTCGTGCACGTCGCCCTTGACGGTGGCGAACACGAGCTTGGCGCGCTTCATGGCGCCGCCCGCCTCCCGACTTTCCGCCTCCATGAGCGGGGTCAGGCGGGCCACCGCCTTTTTCATCACCCGGGCGCTCTTGACCACCTGGGGCAGGAACATCTTGCCCGACCCGAAGAGATCGCCGACCACGTTCATGCCGGCCATGAGCGGCCCCTCGATGATGTGGAGCGGGCGCTCGTAACATTCCAGGGCCTCGTCGACGTCGACGTCGATGTACTCCACGATGCCCTTCACCAGGGCGTGGGAAAGCCGGCTCTCCACCGGTTCCTCGCGCCAGGCCTGTTCCTCCACCGCGGAAGGCGCCGTGCCCTTGAC
>JAPOQB010000386.1 GCA_026710965.1 Deltaproteobacteria bacterium
GGGCCTCCTGGAGCTTGGCTGCCAGCAATGGCGGGGGAATCGCGCCGATATGCTTGTAGGTGATCCTTCCGCTGGGGCTGATGAAGAAGGCTTCGGGTATGCCCCATACCCCGTAGTCCACCGAGATCTTACCGTCGGGGTCCCGGCCGTTGGCGAAGGTGATGCCGAACTCGTCGATGAACTTCAGCGCCTCCGCGTCGGTGTCCTGGATGTTGATGCCGAGGAAGAGCACGTCCTCTCCCTGCTGTTTCCAGGCCGCTTCCAGATCCCTGGCCTCCGCCCGGCAGGGCAGGCACCAGGAGGCCCAGAAATCCAGCAGGACGGTCTTGCCGCGAAGCTCGGACAGCCGCACGGTCTTGCCGTCGAACAGCTCCAGGGAGAAGGCAGGGGCGGCGCGGCCCACCAGCGGCGAGGGGATGTAGCGCGGGTCCTGGTAAAAGCCGTAACCCAGCAGGATCAGCACCGACCCCACCGCCATGAGGGTGAACAACAGTCTTCGCGCCGCGGGACTCACGCTTCCGTCCGGGCGGCACGCCCCAGGGGCAGGATGGTCAGGAGCGTGCCGAGGGCGATGACCACTCCGCCCAGCCAGATCCACAGCACCAGCGGCCGGATCAGCACCTTGAGGGTGGCCTGGTTTTCTCCCACGTCGCTGAACCCCGAGAGGATCAGGTACAGGTCCTCCTTCAGCGTGCTGCGGAAGACCGCCCGCCCGATGGGCGAGTCCTGAGCCGGGAAGAACTTCAACGTCGGCGACAGGCGCCCCAGCGCATGACCGTTCTGCGACACCTGGAACGTGCCTTCCACCCGGTAGTGGGTGGGTTGCTCGGAGCCCCGCAGCCCCTCGAACGTCATCCGGTAGGGGCCCGCGGTCAGGGTCTCGCCCACGCTCATGGTCGCCTCCCGCTCGATGCTGTAGGTCATGGAGCCGGCGATGCCCAACACCACCAGGACAATCCCCAGGTGCACCACGAAGCCGCCGTAGCGGCGCTGGTTGCGCCGGACCAGGGTGGCGAGCCCGCGCAGTGGCCCTTCTCCGGCCTGCCGCCGCCGGGCGCGCAACGAGAGAAAGGTGTCGAAGACCATGGTCCAGACCGCGAAGGCGCACAGGGTGAATCCCAGGAGCGAAAAAAAGGACCGGATGCCGCCGGCGAAGAGCCCTACGGCCACGGCCAGGGACGCCACCGTGGGCCAAGTGAAGTTTCGCTTGAGATTGTCCCAGGAAGCCCGGCGCCAGGCAATGAGCGGCCCCACCCCCATGAGGAACACCAGCAGCAGGAACAGGGGCGCGGTGACGGCGTTGAAGTAGGGAGCGCCGACGCTCACCTGGACCCCGGCCACGGCCTGGGACAGCAGCGGAAAGACGGTGCCCAGGAAGATGGTGAAGAGCGCGGACACGAACACGACGTTGTTCAGCACGAACGCCGATTCGCGGCTCACGGCGGAGTCGAGCTCCGGCTGTCCGCGCAGCCGGTCGCTGCGCCAGGCCAGCAGCCCCAGCGAGGAGATCAGGACAAACGCCAGGAACGCCAGGAAGTAGAAGCCCACGGGTCCGGACGAGAAGGCGTGGATGGACGACAGGATCCCGGAGCGCGTGAGAAAGGTGCCGAAGATGGTCAGGCTGAAGGCGATGATGATCAGCAGCAGGTTCCAGGTCTTGAGCATGCCGCGGCGTTCCTGGACCTGCACCGAGTGCAGGAACGCCGTGGCCGGCAGCCAGGGCATGAAGGCGGCGTTTTCCACCGGATCCCAGGCCCAGTAACCGCCCCAGCCCAGGACGTGGTAGGACCACCACGCCCCGACCAGGTTGCCGAGGGTCAGAAAGAACCAGGCGGTGATGGTCCAGCGCCGGGTGGCGACGATCCAGCTCTGGTCCAGCTTGCCGCGGATGAGCGCGGCCATGGCAAAGGCGAAAGGCACCGTGAGCCCGACGAATCCCGTGTACAGGAGCGGCGGATGGCTCAGCATGTTGGCGTCTTCCAGCAGCGGATTGAGCCCCCGGCCGTCGGCGGGTACCGGAGACAGGGTCTCGAAGGGGTTCGAGGCAAAGGCGATGACCAGCAGGAAGAAGGCCGAGACGATGGAGAACACCATCAGCACCCAGGGCATGAACTCCTGCATGCGCCTGCGGTAACACCACGCCACCAACGCGGAGAAGATGATGAGGATCCACTCCCACAGCAGCAGCGACCCTTCCAGGGCGCCCCAGAGGCCGGTGACGCGGTAGTAGACCGGGGTGTTCCGGGTGGTGTTGAAGGCCACGTAACGGATGGAGAAGTCGGTGGCCACCAGGGCGTAGATCAGTGCCCCGGCGGCCAGGGTCACGAGCACGAACTGGCCGGCGATGGCGTAGCGGGCGGAGGCATGGAAACCCGGGTTGCCGGTGCGCGCGTGCAGGATCGGGGCCGCGATTCCCCACGCCGCCAGCGCCAGGGCCAGCAGGATGCAGATATGTCCCAGGGTTGCGGTCACAGGGAACTCGTTGGCCGCGCGGGCACGAAGCTCCGTTTCTTCGCCGGGTCTTCGCCTTCCGGGTGCGGGCTGTACTCCTCGGCATGCTTGGCCATGACCGTGGAAGCCTGAAACACGCCGTCCTGACCGATCCGTCCCTCCACCACCGCGCCCTTGCCCTCGGAGAACAGGTCCGGCGGCACGCCCTGGAAGTGCACCGCGATGGATTCCTGACCGTCGGTTATGCGGAACCGGAACGTGCGCCGGTCGAGGTTCTGCTCGAGGGAGCCGGGCAGCACCATGCCCCCGACCCGGAGAAACCGGTCCGGCGGCGTGGTCTCGGAGCGGAGTTCGGTGGGGGTGACGAAGTACACCACGGCTTCCTGCATGGCGCCGTAGATGAGGTAGGTCAGGCCCCCGACGATGATCAGCCCGCCGATGAGAAAACGTTTACGCCGTTTCATGACCGTCCTTCCGGGCAGAGGTCCGGCGGGCCGGAGCGGCCCTGCGAATGCGCCGTTTCAGCAGCACGGTATAGATGAGGATGCTGCCCCAGACGATGCCGTATGCCAGAAAAACGAAACCCCAGTGTCCCATGGAATTCATGCCTCGAAGGACCGCCGGTCACGGTGCGTCATGCAGCAGGCTGCGACGCGTTTCGTCCTCAACCTCTCCCAAGCGCATCCGCAACGATAACAGGTAAAAGAACAGCAGTACAAAAGCCAGGAAGTTGATGCCCAGGGGCCACAGCATGGCCGGGTCGATGTTGTCCCAGGGCGCCTTGTCCGGCCGCAGGATGGAAGGGGGTTGATGAAGGGTGCGCCACCAGTACACCGACATGTGTATCAACGGAATGTCCAGGAAGCCGATGATGCCGAGTATCGCCCCGGATACCGCCGCCCGCCGCTGATCCTCGATGAACGAGCGGAGCAGCAGATAGCTGGCGAAGATCAGCAACAGGATGGCGGTGAGCGTGAGGCGGGCATCCCAGGTCCACCACACCCCCCAGGTAGGCTTGCCCCATATGGACCCCTCGACGATGGTCAGGGCCGTGAACAACACCCCGATTTCCGCGGCCGAGTGGGCCAGGATGTCGTCCCGGCGCTCGCCTTTCCACAGGTAGAGGCAGCTTGCCACGAACACGATGAAGAACGACAGGTACGCCACCAGGATGCTGGGGATGTGGAGGTACATGATGCGCTGGGTCTCGCCCTGCCGGGCGTCCGGCGGGGCTTCCACCAGGCCCCAATACAGGCCGGTCACGATAAGGATGAGCGCCAGCGTGCCGAGTATGCGTCGTGCCATGGGTTGATTGGAAAACGGGAATGACGGAGGCCAACCGCCTCCGTGTAATGATAGCATTGCCGGGGGGCAGTTCCCAAACAATACGCAGGGAAACCGAGCCTCTCAACCGTCGAGCACCCACTCCAGCAGCAGGAAGCCGGCGGTGATAAAGATCAGGTCGAACCCCACCAGCAGCCGGAACCAGGGAACGAGGTCCTGGGCGGTGCCCGCCCCCAGAATGATCTCCAGGGTGCGGACGGTGCCCAGGATCACCGGAATCATCAGCGGGAAGAGCAGCACGGGCAGCAGCAGGGCGCGGGCGCGGGCCCGCAA
>JAPOQB010000347.1 GCA_026710965.1 Deltaproteobacteria bacterium
AATGGAAATGGTCGATTCCGGGACCCCGAGAAACTCGTACTTGCTGGAAACGAACTGGATTCCCTTTTGTCCGTACAGACGCGCCCAGAAAAGGCTTCCAGGAAAATTCCCTATGGTCAGGCCATCGGGTTTGGCCTTTCGGTATACGTAGTTGGCCGATATGAGCCCTCCTGCCCCGGTCCGGTTCTGTACCAGGAACCGCGGATTCCCCGGGATATAGCGGCCCATGTAACGGCCGATGGTGCGCGAATAGA
Organism: Deltaproteobacteria bacterium; assembly: GCA_026710965.1. Classification (GTDB taxonomy): domain Bacteria; phylum Desulfobacterota; class Binatia; order UBA9968; family JAJDTQ01; genus JAJDTQ01. Next base: position 255 of record JAPOQB010000347.1, read on the forward strand.
GGTCGAAACCGCCCCCCACGGAGAATGCCACCACGATGCGGATGGTCTTGCCCTTGAAAAACATGTCATCGGCGGCCGAACCGGCGGACGGGGCACCCAGCGCAGCGGCGCCCAGGACCAGGCAGCACAAGATCGGCAGCATTCGTTTCCGCAACCAGCGGTATCCCATATCAACCTCCTTGTTCGAGTTATCGGGCGTTGACGGCCCTGTAGTGGTCCGCCAGCACCCGTGCCACGCAGCCGGTAAGGTTCGTGGCGGTTTCGATGTGCAAGAACTCGTTGGGTCCGTGGGCGTTGGACCTCGGGCCCAACACTCCGGTGATCATGAACTGTGCCTGTGGGAACTTCTCGGCCAGCATGGCCATGAAGGGGATGGTGCCGCCTTCGCCCGTGGCGCAGGCGTCCTTGCCGAAGAACTCGCGGGAAGCGCGGTTCATCGACTCTTCCAGCCACGGTACGAACGGCGGCGCGTTCCAGCCGCCGGTGCCCTGGCCGGGGTCGAAGGCCACCCTGGCCCCGTAGGGCGGGTCCTGTGTCAGCGTATCGCGCAGACACGTCACCGCGGCGTCGGGATCGGCGGTCGGGGGAAGACGCAGCGACAGCTTGGCCCGGGTCTCCGGACGCAGTACGTTGCCGGCCTGCTCCAGGGTCGGGAGCCCTGCCGCGCCGATGATCTCAAGCTGCGGCCGCCAGGTGCGGTTCAGCAGCAGCTCGGTGACGTCGTCGCCCACGGGCGTGGCGCCGGGATGGAAGGGATAGCCCGCATGCAATCCCGCGCCCAGCACCTCCGCGGCCGCGCCGGCCTGCGCCAGCCGGTCCGGCGGGATGTCCACGTGCAGGCCCAGCGGCAGGATCCGTCCGGTGTCTTCGTCTTCCAGGCGGCTCAACAGGCGCCGGAGGATGCGGAAGCTCGATGGGACGATGCCACTGGCCGCGCCGGAATGAACTCCCTCGGTCAGGGTCGACACCGAGAGCGTGGCGTTGATTACGCCCCGCAACGAGGTGGTGACCCACATCCGTTCGTAGTCGCCGCATCCGGAGTCCAGGCACACCACCAGGTCGGGCGTGCCGATGCGGTCCGCCAGCGCGTTGACGTAGTGGGGGAGATCGAAGCTGCCGCTCTCCTCGCAGGCCTCGATCATGACGACACAACGGGCACAAGGTATCGACTCAAGCTTCAGCGCCTTGATCGCGGTCAAGGCGGCGAACATGCCGTAGCCGTCGTCCGCTCCGCCGCGGCCGTAGAGCCTGCCGTCTTCCAGAACCGGCGTCCAAGGGCCCAGTCCCGGACGCCATCCCTCCATGGGGGGCTGCTTGTCCAGATGACCGTAGAGCAGCACCGTCCCCTGGCCCGTGCCGGGTATCTCCATGAGCAGGAGCGGGGTGCGCCCCTCGGCCCGGGCCACGTGAAGCTCCAGGCCCGGTACATTCTGGGCGGTGGCCCAGCGCGTGAAAAGCTCCACGGCGCGGTCCATGTGTCCGTGCTCCCGCCACTGTGCGTCAAAGGCGGGAGATTCGTTGGGGATGGCGATGTATTCCCTCAGGGCCGGAACGATGCTTGTCTGCCATGTCTCGCGGATGAATGATTGAAGCTGCATCCTCTGTACCTGTTACGGGCGTCCGTGCAGGGCCGGCTTCAACCCCGTCCGTGCCTCGACCCGGGCTGTCGTCACGCCACTTCCCGTCCGTGGCTTTCCTTCGGTTCGGGATAGTAGAATCGTTCCACCTCCACGTGGTCCGCTCCCAGGGCCACCAGTTCATCCAGGTCCAACGCCTCCTCGGCCTCCCGGACCCGCCGCAGGGTGGCCTTTACCGCCGGGTGCTTCGGCACGAAGAGCTGGCAGCAGTCCTGGTCCGGCTGGATCGACGTTTCGAAGGTGCCGATGTCCATGGCCTGGTCGATGATCTCCTGCTTGTCCATGCCGATGAGCGGGCGCAGCACCGGCAGCCGCGCGGCCTCTTCGATGACGGCGATATTGGGCAGCGTCTGGGACGCCACCTGGGCCAGGCTTTCCCCGGTCGCCAGTGCCCGGGCGCGTTCCTTCAAGGCGATGACGGAGGCGATCCGGAGCATCATCCTGCGGTAGATGACCACCCGCAACGGCCGCAGCACCGCGGCGACGATGCGGCGCTGGATCTCGCCGAAGGGAACGAGATAGAGCCTAGAGTTGTACTGGTGGCGGGTGAGCATATCCACCAGGGCCTTGGCTTTTTCCTGCGACGACCGGTCGAGGAAGGGGCTGCTGTGGAAGTGGACGAAGATAAGGCGGCAGCCACGTTGCATCATGCGGTACGAGGCCACCGGGGAATCGATACCGCCGGAGATGAGCGACACCAACCGCCCGCTGGCGCCCACCGGAAGGCCCCCGGGTCCCCGTATTCGCCGCAGGCTCACGAACGCGCTGGACGGGAGAATCTCCACCGACACCGTGAGCTCGGGCCGGTTCAGGTCCACGCGCGCCCCCGAGTGGGCCTGGACCAGCGCGCCCAGCTCCCGGTTGATGTCGTTGGAGGTCAGCGGAAAACGCTTGTCCACCCGCCGGGTCTCGACGCGAAAAGAGTCGAAGGACTGTCCCTCAAGGGCTTCCAGAACATGTGCCGCCAGCGCCGGCATGGCGGCATCGGTGCGTTCCACCAGGGAGAAGTTGGCGATGCCGAAGACCCGTCCGAGGCGGTCGATCAGTTCGTCCGGCGGGACGTCGTGGTTGAAGTTCAGCAGCAGTCTGCCGGAGGCGTTGCGGATCTCCTTGAGTCCCATGCCACGCAGGGCCGTGCTCAGGTTCTTCTTGAGATGCTCGACGAAATAGGCGCGGTTGCCGCGTTTGAGGGCGATCTCGTGGTATCGGACCAGGGCCGAGTGCATTGCGAAGCAATAGCAGATCCGGGAAAATTTTGCATGGAAAGCCGCCTGTGGTACCATGCCGGGTTCATCCCGGAGGTTTTTCATGGAAGTGTTCAAAAGGGTTTCGGAAGTTGCGCAATTCTCGGCGGAGAAGATGAAGAAGAACGGCGTCTTCGAGACCGAGCGGCTGTTCTGCGACGTTTATTGCTTCGAGGCCGGACAGGCCCAGAGCGTGCACACCCACGATGGGTCGGACAAGGTCTACTTCGTGCTGGAGGGCAGGGGGCTGTTCCGCATCGGCGCGGAGCAGCGGGAGCTTGGCAAGGACGAGGTGGCGCTGGCGCCGTCGGGAGAGCCCCACGGAGTGGAGAACCCCGGGCCGGGACCGTTGAAGCTGCTGGTGGTGATGGCGCCGCCGCCCGGCCACTGAGGATTCCGTGGGCAGAGAAACCGCTACCCTACCCGTGTCACCTCACAGAACGCCTCGTTGCAGCACGCGCCGTCCTCGATGTCCGTGCGGATGTCGGCGTCGAGCAGAGCGTTGACCGTCTGCCCCGTCGGACTCGCGGAAAGCCAGACTCCCTTCGGGGTATAGAGAACCCCCGGCAGCACCGCATCGGTGAGCCTTGCCACCAGGCGGGTCTCCCCGCGGTGGTTGTAGACCTTGAGCGTGTCACGGTCGGAGATGCCGCGCGGTTCGGCGTCCGCGGGGTTGATCTCCACCTCTTCCGGACCGCCGCCCGACAGCGCGCAGTTGCCGAAGGTCGCGTTGGTCCGTTTCGCCGACGACGGCGAAATGATGGTCAACGGCCAGTCGCGCTCCACCGACTCGTAGCGCGGCAGGCCGTAACCGAACCGGTCCTCCAGGTCCCGGCTGAAGAGCTCGATGCGGCCCGACTCGGTCGCAGGCTGCACCGTGGCACACATGATCGGCTCGGCGCCATCGACTGTGGTCATGGCGAGCGCCGACCCTACCGGCAGCCGGCTCGGCCGATGGCCTTCAAGCCGGGGATCGCCGTCGAGGAACGCCGCGTCCATCAGCGCTTCGTCGGACTGGCGGAAGATCGGGTCGTCGAAGCCGAACCGCGCCGCGAGGCGCCGGAAGATCTCGGTGTTCGGCAGCGACTGGCCGACCGGGGGGATGACCGCCTCCGCGCGTTGCAGGTGACGGTGCCCATAGGCGCCGTAGATGTCGGCGGACTCGAAGGCGCTCGCGGCCGGCAGCACGACGTCGCAGTACCGCATCGAGTCCGTCATCACCACGTCGGCGCCGGCGACGAACACGGCCTCCTGCGCAAGCGCCCGCCGCATGCGGTTCTGGTCGGGATGAGTGGCGACCGGATTGTGGTTGTAGATGAACACCGCCCTGATGGGCGGGTCCAGGGTCTCGCCGAGCAGCAGGCGCGAGACGTCGACAATGTTGATCGTCCGTGTTCCCTCGGGCACCAGGTCGGGACGCTGCAGGCGGTCCGTGGCCCTGGGAAAGGCATGGCCGGGCTTGGCGCACACGCCGGCACCGAGACGGCCGTGATTGCCGGTCAGCGCCTGTAGCGCCATGGCCGCGCGTAGACCTGAACCGCCGCTGCGACCGCGCTCGATGCCGTTGCCGACGGACACTCCGACCGTCATCGCATCGCAGTACCAGTCCGCGAACGTATCGAAGGTGGCGCGGTCCACGCCGGAGATTTCAGCCGCCATTTCCGGC
>JAPOQB010000493.1 GCA_026710965.1 Deltaproteobacteria bacterium
CGCGACATCCTGGCTCTTCTCGGCCTCCCCTTCGACGTCCGCGACCCCGACTATCGGGAAACCAGCCGCCAAGACCTCACGCCCGAGGCCGAGGCGCTGGAGCTTGCTCGGGGCAAGGCACGGTCGATAGCCGGCGGCGAACCGGACGCCTTGGTCGTCGGAGGCGACACCCTGATCGCCCTGGACGACGAGAAGATCGGCAAACCCAGGGACTCGGACGACGCCGCGTCCATCCTCCGCCGCCTCTCCGGACGAACCCATCGCATCTTCACCGGCGTGGCGTTCATCGACAACGTGGCCGGCCGGGAGTCCACCCATCTGGAGTGCGTCGAGGTGCGCATGCGCCGCTCCACCGAGGCCGAGATCGCCGGCTACCTGGCCCACGGCGAATCCATGGACAAGGCTGGCGCCTATTCCATTCAGGGCCAGGGCCATCGGCTGATCGAGGGCCTCCGCGGCGACTACCTCGCCGCCGTGGGCCTGCCGCTACGACCCGTCGCGGAGTATCTTCGGAACGCCGGCGTCGAGGCGCCGGAGGATGTCGAAAGCCTGTACCGGGAGAAGGCCCTGTGGACCTGGAACCGGATTCCCATGGCCACGGACGCGGCCATCAACTCAACCGCAACAGCACCATTCCAGCCATGATGGTCAGGCTTCCGGGGAGGATCTCACGGACCCGGGCGCGCTCGTTGAACACCAGCCAGCCCGCGGCCAACGCGAACAGGATCTCGGTCTGCTTGACCGCCTCGACGTAGGAGGTGAGGGTCAGCTCGTAGGCCAGGCTGTGGCAAATGCTGGTCAGAGCGGCGCACAGCCCCATGGCCATGAACGCGGAGCCGTGGCGCGGAATGGCCCGGAAGTGGGCGGCGGAACGGTGGAGCGCCAGCGGCAGCACCATAAGGGAGGCGGCCAGGTAGCCCGCCAGGTTGGCGAAGTAGACGTCGGAATGGAGAATCAGCAGCTTGATCAGCACCACCGACGGTGCGTAGAAGAAGGCCGCCGCCAGGGTGTAGCGAAGGCCCCGGTCCACCAGCAACTCGCGCAACGGCGCCCACACCGATATGCGGCTCTTCTGGACGTTGAGGAGGTAGACGCCGATGACACTCAGCAGCACGCCCGCCAGCCCGGCGGCGGAGGGGGTCTCGTCCAGGGTCACGTAGGCGATCAGCACCAGGAACAGGAGGCTCAGCTTCCACAGCGAGGTGACGATGGCGATGCCGGACAGCTTGAGGGCCTTGGAGAGGCTGAGCGTGGCGATGGACTGGGTGATGCCGAAACCCACGACGTAGGGCCAGAACCCGTCTTTCAGCTCGGGCATGCCGTGCCACGCCGAGGCCAGGGCCACGAACGGCAGCAGGAACGTGAAACGGCCCCAGACGTTGATGATGTCGTCCAGCTCGTGCCCCAGATGCTTCATGGAAATGTTCCGGAGCACCTGGAACAGGGCCGACAAGAGCGCCAGCACGAACCACATGAGCGGGACAGGCTAACGGCTGCGGGATGAGAAAGCGAATGCGCCGGCGAGCGCGACACAGTTGACAGCGCGGAGCGTGAAGGGCTATCACGTGTTCATTAAACTCGAAAGGGAGTGATTCAATGGTTGACAAATTCGAAGATCATTGCTGGCAGGACATCATCAGTGACGAGATCATGGACATCTACAAACCCTACCGCCGGGACATCTTCGTCGGCGAGCGGCCGGCGCTGCTGGCCATCGATCTCTACAACCTCGCCTACCGCGGCGGCCCCCAGCCGGTGCACGAGGTGGTCAAGGAATACAAGAGCTCCTGCGGCATAAACGCCTTTGAGGCCATCGAGCCCACCAAGGAGCTCTTCGCCCTGGCCCGGGCCCAGGGGCTGCCGATCTTCTACACCACCAGCGAGACCCGCAAGGAAGTGCAACCCGCTTCCGTCCACGCCACCAACCGGCAGATAACCCGGATGGAAGAGGACGACTACGAGATTTACAAGGACTTCGCGCCCGAACCCGACGACATCGTCATCTACAAGGAACGCGCCAGCGGCTTCTACGGCACGCCGCTCATCGCCCATCTGACCCGACTCGGCATCAGCTCGCTGGTCGTGTGCGGCGAGAGCACCAGCGGCTGCGTCCGGGCCAGCGTCGTGGACGCCTACTCCAACGGCTACCACGTCTCCATCGTCGAGGAATGCGTCTTCGATCGCAGCATCACCTCCCACAAGGTGAACCTGTTCGACCTGCACCACAAATACGCCGACGTCATGAAGCTGGCGGAGGTAAAGCAGCACTTCAACCAGCAGCCGCTCAAGAAGGCCGTGTAGGCGGCCGCGTCACGGCCGGTAGATATTGAAGAGGGGCGCGGGAATCGGATTCCCGCGCCCCTCTTCGTCATTTCCGTGCAAGCGGAAATTCAGTTTTGATGTCGGATGTCAGTGCATCGCCATGGGATCGCCCCAGGTCAGAAGACGCCGAGCGGCGAAGGCGATCACCAGGGAAACCGCGATCAGCATGATCGAGATGGCGTAGGCCTCTCCCACCTGTCCTTCCTGCCAAGCGAACCAGATCATGGTGCTCACCACCCGGTTGCCGGGGGTGGCCAGAAGGACCGCCGAGGAGAGCTCCCGGAGGCTGTGAAGGGCCACCCAAAGCCACAGGCTCACCAGCGCGGGCAGCACGATGGGCACCACCACCTTGCGCAGAGTGACCAGCATGGAGCCGCCGCACGTGTAGGAGGCCTCCTCCAACTCCTTGTGTACCTGCACCTGGGCCGAGATCACCGCGCGTGAGCCATAGGCAATGAACCGTGTGACGTGGGCGATGGCGATGACCCAGACCGTCCCGTAGATGCCCACCGGGATGGAGAGGTACACCAGGATCAGCGCGAACCCGATGATTACCGAAGGGATGGCGATGGGGGCAAAGGTCAGCAGGTTCAGCACGCGCGCCATCCTGCCGCCGGACCGGACGATGATCCAGCCCGCGGTCACCGACAGCAGGGTGGTGGCGGTGGCCGCCACCACCACCAGCATGGCCGTATTCTTGAACGCCGTAATCGCACCGTAGCCGGTCACGGCGTTGTAGTAATGCTTCAACGTTAACTGTGGGACGAGCTCCCAGGAGGGCGGCTGGTAAAACGTCAGCAGACTGCCCCACCCCAGCACCACGAGCGGAAAGACCACGGCCAAAGACAGGTAGAGGAAAAAGAACAACGACCCGAGATACCTGGCCGGTCCCAGGTCGATGATCGATGGACGGTATCCTCGTCCCGTGACCGTCGTATACTTCTCCCCCGCCCCCAGCACCTTCAAGTACAGGTAGACCAGCACGCCGCTCAGCACGAGGACGGCCATGGCCAGGGCACTGGCGGCACCGTACTCGGGGAGCTCCCCTGTCGGAGGATGAATCGCATAGAAGATCTTGGTGCTGAAGACGAGAATCCCGGCCTGCATCCCGATCACGCCCGGGATCTCGAAGGCCTCGACGGAGATGATGAAGAACCAGATCAGGGCGGCGAAGAAGGCCGGATAGGTGAGCGGGAAGGTTACCCGCATGAGGGTCACGAAGCGGCTGGCCCCGGAGATCATGCTGGCCTCCTCGAAAGCCGGGTCCATGTTGCGCAATACCGGCACCAGCATGAGGAAAACCGTGGGGACCATGGAGAGCCCCATCACGAAGGACATGCCGTAGAGGGTATAGACGTTGAGGGGTCCCTCCCCTTCGATGCCCAACATCGCCCTGAGCACCATGTTGATGACGCCGATACGCGGGTCCAACAGGCGTTCCCATCCGAGCGCGGCAATCATCGGCGGCAGCGCCATGGGCACCAGGATCAGGGCGTACATCATGTGCCGCCCGGGCGCGTTGGTCCGTTCCACCAGCCAAGCCAGCGGTATGGCGAAAGCGAATCCGACGAGAATGGCGCCGGCCCCGAAAAACAGGGTGTTCACGATCAACTGGTAGGTGGCCGGGTCGATGTAGATGTCGAGGTAGTGCTGTACGGTGGGGCCGCTCACCCCGAACAGCGGTTCCCGCTGGAGAGAGCAGAAAATGACCAGAAACAGCGGAATGACCACCAGCCACCCCACCGCGGCCAACGTAAGCCAGCCGAAGACTTCCCGTTCGTTCGCGCGCATGTCGAACTCACCCACCGGGGGGGCGCGGCCATCCTCGCCCCCCGATGTCGTCTCGTCCGACTAGCGGCCTGCAACGCCCATATGGAGGTTACAAGCCACTAGTCCAGGCTGTAGAGCTTCGCGCTGTTGTCCCAGAAGATCTTGCGCTTCGAACCGTCGCGGAGCCCGTCGATATCGAGAAAGCTGTCCACCGCTTCGGGCCACCGTGAATCGGCGTGGGGATAGTCCGTGGAGATCACGATATTGTCGTCTCCCAGCCGCTCCACCACGTCGGCCACCAGGTCCTCCTCCACGTCCGTGGCTATGTAGCACTGGCGCATGAAGTACTCGCTCGGATTGAGCGACAGCGGCTCGTCGCAGAGATCCTTGCGTATCTCCCAGCGCTCGTCGAGGCGGTAGAGGACCCACGGCAACCAACTGCAGTTGCCCTCCAGGAACGCCACCTTGAGGCGCGGGAACCGCTCCAACACCCCCCCTCCGCAAAAACTTCCCACGGCCAACATGAGCTCGACGGGGTTCCGGTACGCATTGACCAGGAGTCCCTCGTTGGGAAGCCCGTTGAACCGTTGCGCCACCTGGTCCATGCGCGGGTTGGCCGCGGGATGGAAGCAGATGGGAACGTTCAGTCGCTCCGCCTCGCGCCACAAGGGGTCGAAGTAGCGCTCATGAATGTGCCGGCCGTTGGCCGGCTCCGGCACCAGACACAGGCCCACCGCTCCCAACTCGGTGACAGCGCGGCGCGTCTCGTCCACGGCCATGTCTATGTCGTGGAGCGTGATCAGCGCCGATGCCTTGAGCCTCTGGGGACTCTCGCCACAGAACTCCGCCACCCAGTCGTTCCACGCGCGGCAAAGGGCGTTGGCGTACTCCGGCTCCAATTCGTCGTCGGTGTGGAGCGGGAACGTCCGGAACAGCACCGCCACGTCCAACCCCTCCGCGTCCATGGCCTCCACCTGGGATACGGCATCGTAGTCCCTGGCCAACGGCTTGGCGTAGCGATGGGCGACCTTGTCCTCCCCCGGGGTCACGTTGGGGCGGGCGGAGAGCCCGGACGTCCGCACCGGGGGGCCGTCGCCGTACATGAACTTGATCTGGCCGTGGCGCTTTCTGGGTTCGCCTCTGGGAACCCGGTCGCCCCACTTGGAATCCATGTGCTTCAGATAGAGATCATGCGGCTCGAAAACGTGCATGTCGCTATCGAAGATCTTGAAGCCGTCTCGTGCCATCGGTCGTGACTCCTTCCGAGCTCTTGGCTATCCGGTTCCGGAGCGGGACCTGACTAGTGCCCCGCCAGGATCTTCCGCACCGCCGCGCGCCACTTCTTGAGCTCCTTGGCCTCTTTCAGCGTCGGCGCGGTCCACATGAGCTGGACTCCGGCCCCACGCAGCATGCGAGCGAGGTCCGTCTTGGCACTGGGGCCGAACTGGGTGCGGAAGGAAGCCTCTTCCATCAGCCGCGACGCCTCGGGCGTGCCGAGATAGCCCGCCAGCAGCGTGGCCGCGTGGGGATGACGGACCTTCTTCACCGCGAACGCCCAAAAACGGGTCACCGAGATGGGAGAGAGCCACACGAAATCCACCGGCGCCTTTTCCTTGATCTTGGCGCGGAGGACGCGATCGAGCTGGATCACCGCCAGCGGTGCCTGTCCCGCTACCAGGGCCTCGAGGGTCTGGGGTCCGCCGCGCGGCAGGATGATGGGATCCTGCGCCTTGAACTTGCGGGCGTAGTCCAGGACCTTTTCCATTCCCCACAACGCCGTGAGGTCTCCGAACGGGTACCCTCTCCCCACCGCGATGATCTTCCGTCCTTTCCACTTCGGGTCCAGCATTCCTTCCCAGTTCTTGGGCACCTCATCCTTGGAGACCAGCTTGGTGTTGAACCCGAGCGCATAGGAAAGGTCGAACCACGGAGAGAACCGTTGCCCGAATGCCACCTCCTCCTTGGCGATACCAAACTCGTGGTAGGGGAACTTGGTCACCAGGTCGGCGGCGAGCAGCCGCTCCCCTGTCGCGGTCGTGGCCTGCCCCACCTCGTAGGTGGACATGCCCACGCGGGACTCGACCAGGATCTTGGTCGTCGCATCGGCGCCCGTGGACGGGATGTGGTTGACCTGTATTCCCGGGAACCGTTTGTTGAAGCCGGCGATCTGGGCCTTGAGCGCCGCCGGAGGCGACCCCGCCGCAAGTACCACCTGGCCCTCTTTCTTGGCTTTCTCGTAAAGGGCCTTGACGTTATCCTGAGCGAAGGCCCCATTCACCACCACCAGGGAACCACAGATAATGAGCGCCATGATCCAATGCATCTCGCCCCCCTTTCCTGGTTGAGCTGCCCCGCACACATTGAAAGCTGGCCCGCGCATAACACACCCCGGGAAATCGGGTCAAGGGTTCATGTCGTCCCCGCCTCCGCCAGTTGGTCGATCCGTTCCTGGCTCAATCCCAGCTCCCGGAGAATCTCGGCGGTATGCTCTCCCAGTTCGGGCGGCAAGGCCGACACCTGGAACGGCGTGTCGCTCAGGTTGACGCCGCTCCGGACCGTATGGATGGTGCCGTGCTTCGGGTGCTCCAGCTCCATGATCCGGTCCAGGTGCTTGACCTGGGGATCCTCGAACACCTCGTCGAGACGATTGATGGGGGCGTGGGCCACGTCGTGTTTACCCAACGCGTCCAGCCAGTGCTGGCGTGGCTGGGTGCCGACGATGTCCTGCATCAGGTCCTTGAGCTCGTCATAGTTCACCAGCCGGTCCTCACGGTCCCGAAACCGGGGGTCGTCCGCCAACTCCGGATGCCCGATGGCCTGGGCGCAGCTCACGAAGAACTTGTTGAGGTGCGACAGATGGATGACGAACGGAAGTCCGTCCCCGGCCAGGAGCGCATAGACCCCGGCCGAGCGCCCCCGGCTCTCCACGTTCGGAATATCCCCCGTGGCGAAATACTGGAGGATGCTGCGGCCGATGAACGCCATGGAGGCTTCCATGAGAGAGGTCTCCACCTTCTGGCCCTTGCCGGTCTTCTCCCGGGCCATCAACGCGATGAGAATACCGTAGCAGGCGAACAACCCCCCCAGGTGGTCCGAGAAAGCCAGGCCCGGCGGGGCCGGCGCCTTGGGGTCGATGATCTGGCTCAGCAGGCCGCTGAGGCACTGTCCCAGGGTGTCGAAGCCCGGCCGCTCACGGTACGGTCCGGTCTGGCCGAACGCCGATATGCCGCAGTAGACGAGGCGCGGATTGAGGTCGTTGAGGCGCTCGTATCCGAGCTCCAGCCGGTCCATGACCCCGGGCCGGTAGTTCTCGATCACGACGTCGGCCTCCCCCGCCATCTTGAGGAAGATTTCCTTGCCTTCCGGATCGCGCAGGTTCAGGGTCATGCTC
>JAPOQB010000849.1 GCA_026710965.1 Deltaproteobacteria bacterium
ACAGTTGATGACCGAATCGATGACGGTGGGGAAGGGGGTCGAGTAGTTGGACATGGGTGCGTCGGGCCGGGCGCTCAGGATCTTGCCTTCCGGCAGGATCAGCTTGAGCGGACGGAAGACGCCCTCGTTGGCGGGTTCGCGTGGGGCGATGAGGTACTTGAAGGCGACCCGCGCGGCGGTGACGCCCCCGCCGAAGTAGCCCGAGTTCAGCGGGCCCGGAACCTGGTCGGCGAGCCCCGAGAAATCGATGGTCATCTCCTCCCCCTCGACGATGACCTTGACCCGGATGGGCACCGGCTCGGTGCCGATGGAGTCGTCGTCCAGGAACGCCTCGCTCTCGTAGCTTCCGTCCGGGATCTCCCGGATGCGCGCACGTGACGACGCCTCGCCCTGGGCCATGATCGTCTCGACCGCGGCGAAATACGTTTCGGCGCCATACTTGTCGGCCAGCGCGAGGGTGAGCTCGCGGCCCAGGAAACAGCCCGCGAGCTGGGCCGAGATGTCGCCCATCACGTCCACCGGCATGCGCGTGTTGTTCTCGATGATGCGGTAGACTTCCTCGACGGGCTCTCCCTTCGACCACAGCTTGACGGTGCGGAGCTGCAGCCCCTCCATGAAGATGTCGGTGGAGCCGTGCATCACCCCGCCGATATCGATCCAGTGGACGTTGAGGGCGAAGAAACCCAGCAATGTCGCGCGCTCCGGGCCGCCGTAGATGGGCGTGTACATGACCGTGTTGTTGAGGTGTTGTCCCTGCACCGCCGGGTGGTTGCAAACCACCACGTCGCCGTCGAACAGCCTGGCGCGCCCGTAGATCTCCAGGCCGTCACGCACCGCGGTGCCGACGGCGTCGGCGACGAAGGGCGGCATGCCCCCGGTGGACTGGGCCACGAGCTGTCCCTTCACGTCCACCAGCCCCACGGCGAAATCCTTGTACTCGTACACGTAGGAACTGAAAGCCGTGCGGGTAATGTTGGCGTCGATCTGGTTGGTGATGGAAACGACGCCGCAACGGATCACCTCGAGGGTGATGGGATCGATCCGAGCCGGGGCGTTGGGGACTTGTGTGGCGGTGCTCATGGTTGTGGTCCTGGATTGGCGTCCTTCGACTTCGCTTCGCTGGCGCTCCGCTACGCTCAGGACGAACGGGGGAATGATTCCACACCGTTCGTCCTGAGCCCTTCGTCACGGCTCAGGACAGGCTTCGCGGAGCGAAGTCGAAGGACGCCATCTTTCGCAATTGTCATTCGCACGCGATGCGGAGCTCGCCCATTTCTCCGACTTCGAAGCGGTCGCCCGGCCAGATCAGCGTCGTCGAGCCGTACTCCTCGATGACCGCGGGGCCGTCGGCCTTGAAACCCCGCTCCAGGCCGTCGCGGTCGTAGATGGTCGTTTCCACCGTGCCCCGGACCCCTCCGAAGTAGACCGGGCGGGTCCGGGGAGCCGACGCCGTGCCGGGCGACGTCCTGCGCCGCAGGTTCGCGAGGTCCGGCCGCCGCAGCCGGGCGAAGGCCGAGAGGTGCAGGGCCTGGAGCTCG
>JAPOQB010000649.1 GCA_026710965.1 Deltaproteobacteria bacterium
CTGGAGGTTCGGCAACATGGCTCCCGTTCCGGGCCTTTCGGAGGCGGACGTGAAGGAGATCGTGCGTTACGTGCGCGCGCTACAGCGGGCGAAGGGCATTTATTGAAGACACGGAGGACACCATGGGCGGACCCGAACCGACGAGATTCGGCCTTGTCGCCGTAGCCGTACTGACATGGGTACTAATAACTCCCGTCGGGGTATCCGGCCACCGCGACGCCACTGGCATCGTCAAGCAGCGCATGGACGCCATGACTTCGATGGGCGGTGCGATGAAGGAGCTGGGGAAGATGATTCGCGGAACGCAACACGATGACGCTGAACGCTTCAAGGCGTACGCCGGAACCATCGCCCAACACGGGGGCGATGAATTGACGGCGCTGTTTCCGGAAGGGAGCTTGAATCACCCGACGCGGACGCTTCCTTCCGTGTGGGCCGATTGGGAACATTTCGTGAAGTTGGCGCAGGAACTCGAACGGACAGCGGGGTCTTTGGCATCGGCGGCGCCCGGTGAACGGGAAGCCCTGTTCAAGCGGTTACGGCGCAACTGCGCGGATTGCCACCGATCTTTCCGCACGAAGAAGTGATATGCCGCTTCGCGGCTGATCATATGCCGGTACGCGATGCAGCCGCGGATTCCAAGCCGTCAGACCAGTCTGTTCCGCGGTTTCGGAGTTGCTGCCGACGTCCGGGGAGCGGGCCGTTCGGACGCTGGACGGGCCGTTACGCGGGGGCGGGCGGCGCACCCACGCAATGTCATCCGCTGCCGGTTCCGGATCGGCGCGCCAGCGTTTTCCCGTCTTCATGATCGCCGTGACAGGACCTGCCCGTAAGGCGATGCAACACGAAGTGCATACCGACACAGGCAAGCAGGGGCACCATCAGGACCAGATAGTCGAGCAGTCCGGTGAGCGTGCCTCCGCCTAGAAGATACCCGCCGACCGGTAGGAGCATGACGAGGCAGCACGCCAGCATGCCGTAGCGCGCCAGCAGGCTTCGTCCGGCGGGGGACCCGGCCGGTGATGTTTTCTCCCTTGATGCGACATTCGGCAGTGTCTCCATTGCTGTCTCCATTGGCGGCCGTGTGAGGCGCGGACCGGTCATGGCCCGTGCGACGGATTTCTGCCGGCCTGGATTTCGCGGATGCGGTCCGGCCAAGTGGAGCGGATGTAGGCGAGCACGTCCCAGATCTCGTCGTCGGTCATGGCGTCGCCGAGGCCCGGCATGCCGCTCTCGATCCCAGGGATGCCCCGGGCCTCCATCAGGGCAGTGCCGCCCAGTATCGTGTAGTCGAAAAGAAGCTTGTTGTCGTGATGCCAGGTATGGCCGCTCGCATCGTGCGGCGGCGCCGGCAGGCCGCCGTCCTTGCCGGGTCGCCGCCAGTTCGGCTGCCCTTCGAGGTTGGCGCCGTGGCAGGAGGCGCAGTGCTGCTTGTAGAGCGCCCGCCCGTTTCGAATGTCGCGGCCGTCCAGTTCGTGACCGGCAAGGGCCGGACCGGACCAGCAGAGCAGGACGAGAATCAGCAGGGCGCCCTTCATGCGACTTCCACCCATGTCTTCATCCCGGACGCTGGTGCGCGAGGGTGTGGCAGTGCAGGAGCCATTGGCCCGGATTGTCGAATACGCAGAGGATGTCGCGGCTCCGGCGCGGATCGACCAGCGTGGTGTCGCGGTAATCGCCGAGCGAACCGTCTTCGCGCAGTTCGTGGAAA
>JAPOQB010000269.1 GCA_026710965.1 Deltaproteobacteria bacterium
CGGTACTGACCCGGATGCGCGGTCAAATCCGACTGGCAGATCATGAAGTGGACGGCCAGGAGCACGTCCTCCGTGACGGCGAAGGAGGTGCTCTGCCGGCGCTGGAGGATGTAGTCCATCGCCTCGCGGTAACCTACGACAGCCCGCCACGTTTCACGGTCGGTGTTGGCCGGGTCTTCACCGTCAATCGCGGCGATGGCATCCTCATCAGACACTTTGATGCCCTCCACGCTATTGGAGGCCATGAGGGCGCGAGCCCGGGTCATGCGGGCCAGCAGACCGGTCCAGCGACGCGGCTCCGTGACGACGTAGTGACGCAGATCGGCCCGTATCCGAGCCGTGGCCGCCTCTACCCGTTTCTCGTCGTCATCCAGTTCGGGATACGAAAACAGCATGATCATATACAGTTGATAACTGATCCACAGTCAGTAACTAACTGATACCACAACAGTTGGCAACTGTATTTGTTGCATGGAACCGGTTGTCGGACAGGCTTCCAATTTCCCGACCTCGTGACAGCCTCCGTTAGTGTATATAAGGGAACCGATGTTGATCCTGCTCGCAGGGGATCGGTGTGTGACCCCCAACGTCTCGATTGAAGGGAGAACGACCATGCGCATCATGTTTCTGAACAAGGCGCCGAAGGATTCGGCGAAGTACGACGTCGCCTCGGTGGAGAAGCTGCTCAACAGCTATGCTTCGGAAGGGACGCGGGTGGAGGTGCATTTCCCGGACAACTTCGCGGGGTCGGCGGTGGAGGACGTGACCGGGAACCAGAAGATGCTCAACGGGCTCGATCACATGATGGAGACGCCTTCTCTGATCCGGAAGATCTGTTGGGCGGCGGAGAACGGGTTTGACGCGGTGATCCAGTCGAACACCTTCGATCCCGGGGTCGACGGCGGCAGGCTGGTGGTCAAGATTCCGGTGATCGGGCCGTTGCGCACCACCGTGCATGCGGCGGCGGTGCTGGCGGACCGGATCGGCATTACGGTGCCGCTGCCCTCGCACGTGGCCTACACCTGGCGGCTGCTGCGGACCATCGGGATGGACCATATGGTCACGGACATACGGGCGCTGGACATCTACGGTCCGGACATCAAGGAACGGCGTGCCGAGATCACCGAAACCGCCATCGGGCTGATCCGGGGGCTGGTCGATGAGACCGGCGCGGAATGCGTGGTGCCGCTGGGCGGCGCGCTGATTCCCTACGTGGTCGATACCGCCGATCTGCAGGAAGGCGCGGGCGTGCCGGTGCTCAATACCAAGGCGGTGTCGATCCGCTTCGCCGAAGCGTGCGTCGGGCTGGGCATGAGCCACAGTCCGTTGACCTATCCGAGGGCCGAGCTGTCCTACAAGGATCTTATGGCGGAGGTTTAGGGGCTGGCGTCCTTCGAGCTTGCGCCCTTCGACTTCGCTCGGCTGCGCCTCGCTACGCTCAGGACGAACGGTAGCGGTTTTACGACGGTTGCACCGTGGGCTACGGACTCTCCTCAAGACCAATGGGAAAATGGCCCTACACCCGTTTGTCCTGGCGTAGCGAACGGCCCTATAACCGTTCGCCCCGAGCGTAGCGAACCCCACACCCGTTCGTCCCGAGCGTAGCAAATGACCCTATATCCGTTCGCCCCGAGCGTAGCGAACCCTACACCCGTTCGTCCTGAGCGTAGCGAAGCGAAGTCGAAGGGCGCCATCTCGAAGGACGCCATCCCGGGCCATGGCGAGCAATCGGATTTCCTACGCGCTGTACTTCTCGACCTTCTTCCAGTCTAGGGCGGCGCCGAAGCCGGGGGCGTCGGTGGGCAGGATGCCGCCGTCGCTGAAGTCGAAGTCGCCGGCGAACGTGTCGTCGCCCAGCTTCTGGAAGAAGTGGGTTTCCGTGGGCCAGGGCGACAGGCTGGGGACGGCGGCGCGCAGGTGGATGCGGGCCAGCGAGCCGATGCGGGACTCCGAGTCCGTGCCGATGACCACCGGCAACCCGGCCGCGTCGGCAAGCGCGATGATCTTGAGGGAGTCCGTGATGCCGGTGCGGCGAAGCTTGACGCTCACGGCGCCGACGGCGTTGATCTTGATGAGGTGGTACACCGCATCTACCGTGCCGCAGGTCTGGTCGCCGAGGAGCGCGATGGGCAGGTCGGCGGCCACCGCGGCCATGCGCAGGGGGTCGCGGAAGGTGCAGGGCTCTTCGAGAAAGGCGATGCCGTGCTGGGCGAGGTCGGGCAGGATCGTGCGCGCTTCGGTCTCGGTATAGGCCCCGTTGGAGTCGGCCCACATGACCACGTCCTCTCCCACCGCGGCACGGATGTCGCCGATCATGGAGACGTCCTCGCGGGAGCGCTTCCAGGTCTTG
The DNA here is from genome assembly GCA_026710965.1 of Deltaproteobacteria bacterium. Lineage (GTDB taxonomy): Bacteria > Desulfobacterota > Binatia > UBA9968 > JAJDTQ01 > JAJDTQ01. The sequence continues at coordinate 2,351 of JAPOQB010000269.1, forward strand.
ATCTTCAGCGCGGAAAAGCCGCGCACCTCGATGGCTTCCACCGCCTGTTTCGTCATGGCTTCCGCGGTATTGCCGTGGGCGATCCAG
>JAPOQB010000488.1 GCA_026710965.1 Deltaproteobacteria bacterium
ATGGTCCCACACGGTCAGGGACTCGAAACCCAGCTCCTCGGTCTTCCTGGCGTAGTCCTGCACCACGGTGTGCGCCATCCGGTAGTCCATGTCCGGCCAGGTGTAGGTGGGGATGGTTATGCCAAGCTTGAGACTCACGTTTCACTCCTTCGGCGGCTCGACGCGGGTTGATCCCGAACAGTTAGAGAGACTGGCGCGCGATGTCAAGGACGAGGGCTGCTCGCGGTCCAGGCGTGCATTTAGAACAAGGCACCCTCCCATAGCCTTTCGAGGAACGTGGTGTAGTGGACCACTTCAATGCCGTCGTCCGTGGTGCGGTCGTGAGGATCGAGGGATACGATGACGCGGCGTTTGGTTTCCGGATGATCGATGGCCAGCTCGCGCAGGCCATGGGTGTGATCGCCGCGGATCCGATGGGCCGCTTTCGCTTCAATCGCGCAGTCGATGTGGTTGACGACGAAATCGACCTCGACGCCGGAGCTGAGACGCCAGTAAAAGAAGTCCGCGTAGCGGGTGCGGTACGAATTGTAGCAGCAGAGCTCATGAAACACCCAGTTCTCGAACGCCTTGCCAAACAGTTCTCCCCCAGGCATCAACGCGCCGCGCTTGGCCAGAAAGTTCACCACGCCAACATCGACGAAATAGAACTTCGGCGCGGCGACGGTCCTGCGCTTCGGGCGGCGCCGATACGCCGGCAGGAAACGCCCCAACAGCGTATCCTCAAGAATCTCGAAGTAGGACCTGACCGTCTGGCTGGCCACCCCGGTGTCGCGAGCGATGGCCGTGTAACTGACCACCTCGCCGTCGGAGAGAGCGGCGAGCGCGAGAAAATCCGCGTACGCCGGCAACCTGCGAGACAGCCCTTCGGCTGCCACTTCCTCCTTCAGGTACTGCGAGACGTAGCCGTCCAGCAACGGCAAGGGCCGCGCCGCGGCGTAGATACGGGGCAGGTAGCCATGATTCAGCAGCCGGACCAAGTCCACGTCCGGTCCGATCTCCATCGCCGACAGGCCGTGAAGCTCTCGGCGTTCCGCACGCCCGCCGAGCAGATTGGCGTGCCCGCGTCGAACCTTGCGAGCGCTCGACCCGCAGAGCGCAAAGTGAACGCCCCAATTCTCAATCAGCCAGTGCACCGCGTCGAGCAGCGACGGCACCTTCTGAATCTCGTCGATGACCATGAAATCCGCGCCGTGCCGGCGTTGTTCGTCGATCAGCATCTCCGGCGTCTGGAGATACCGCCGGTACGACTCGGGCCGCAGGAGATCGACCCACGGCACATCGGGGAAATGCTCGGCGAGAAGCGTGCTCTTGCCGGTCTGACGCGGCCCCCAGAGGAAAAAGGTACCGGGATCTGTGTCGCGCAAGGCAAGCGCTTGTATTTTTCCATTTCTGATTGAATATTACACGTTATTGGAGATTTGCCAATACTATTTACACCGGCCGTCCCGCGGGGAGTTCAGGGCCTCTTGCTTTACTCCAATAATACGATACCTTGTCGCTTGTCGCCCTTGGAGACGTTGGGACCGGGGCGCACATCGGAGCAGGAGAGGAGGAACGATCCATGGCAAGCGTTCCGATCATCGATGCCGACGGGCACATACTCGAAGACAACGACGAGCTCGAGGAATACTTCGAAGGCCCGTACGAGGGCCACCGGAGGCACAAGGTGTTCGGGCTGTTCCCGTCGCTGGACGGCTGGCCCCGGGGCGCGGTCAAGGGGGTCAGGAAGGCCAGCCAGACCTCGCCCGAGAGCTGGCTGCGGTTCATCGACGGGGCTGGCATCGAGACGGCCGTGCTCTATCCCACCGCGGGCCTGGGCTTCGGTCTGATCCAGGACTCCGACTGGGCCTGCGGGCTGGCCCGGGCCTACAACAACTGGTTCCACGACAAGTACACCCGGACGAGCCCGCGTCTCAAAGGGGTGGCGATATTGCCGGTGCACGACGTGCCCCAGGCGGTGGAAGAGCTGCGCCACGCGGTCACCGAGCAGGGAATGGTGGCCGGCCTCTTGCCCGCGGTCAACGTGCTGCACAAGGGCTTCGGCCACGCCGACTTCCACCCGCTATACCAGGAGGCGCAGAACCTGAACTGCCCGCTGGCGATCCACGGGGCCCCAAGCCAGGGACTGGGGTTCGACTTCCTCCAGACCATGTCCATGATCCACACCCTGGAGCACCCCATCGCCCAGATGATCCAGATGGCCAGCATGGTGCTCGACGGCGTGTTCGAACTGTTCCCGAGGCTGCGTGTGGGTTACCTGGAAGCCGGC
>JAPOQB010000325.1 GCA_026710965.1 Deltaproteobacteria bacterium
ATTCCCGCGAAAGCGGGAATCCAGGGGTTGGGCGGGGTATAGCGGCATGTTCCTCGCCCCACCACCCCTGGATTCCCGCTTTCGCGGGAATGACGATCCGGGGGCGTGACAATTCAACCAGTCTTCTACGGCGCAGGCTCCCAGCCCCGAACTTTGACCGTTTCGCGGGCTTTGTGCTAGGGTGCTGTGTTTCAACCGCGCCTTGGACCCACGGGAGACATACGGGAATTCGCATGGAGTCAAGCAGGCAGCAGGAGATCGTCGCGAAGCACAGGGAGTACCTCTTCTCCTGCGTCGCCAACTACTACGAAGAGCCGCTGGTGGTGGACCACGCCAAGGACTCGCTGGTCTACGACGTGGACGGACGCGAGTACCTGGACTTCTTCGGCGGCATCGTCACCATCAGCGTCGGCCACTGCAACGACACGGTGGTAGCCGCCATCGAGGAGCAGATCCGCAGGGTCCAGCACACATCCACGCTCTACCCCACCGAGCCGCACGTGCGCCTGGCGGAAAAGCTCGCCGCCATCACGCCCGGAGCGCTCCGGAAGTCCTTCTTCACCAACAGCGGCACCGAGGCCAACGAGACCGCCGTGCTGGTGGCGCAGCTCTACACCCGCTCCCACGACGTGGTCGCCCTGCGCCACGGCTACAGCGGCCGCACGCAGCTCGCCATGAGCCTCACCGGGCACTACTCCTGGCGCCTGACGCCCACCGCGAGCCCGAACATCCACCACATTCCCAACGCCTACTGCTACCGCTGCCCGTTCGGGCTCACGTATCCCAGTTGTGACCTCAAGTGCGCCAAGGACCTGGAAGGCGCCATTCAGACGGCCACGTCGGGCAAGATCGCCGCCTTCATCGCAGAGCCCATCCAGGGGGTCGGGGGCTTCATCACGCCGCCCAGGGAATACTTCCGGGAAGTGGCGGACATCGTGCACAAGTACGGCGGCCTGTTCATCTGCGACGAAGTGCAGACGGGCTGGGGCCGGACCGGCGGCAAGATGTTCGGCATCGAGCAGTGGGACGTGGAGCCCGACGTCATGACCTTCGCCAAGGGCATGGCCAACGGCGTGCCCATCGGCGGCACCATCACCCGACCGGAGATCGCCGATAGCGTCAAGGGGCTGTCCCTCTCCACCTTCGGCGGTAACCCGGTCACCAGCGCCGCCGCCCTCGCCACCATCGAGGTCATCGAGAGTGAAGGCCTCGTGGCCAACGCGGCCGACCGCGGCCGGCAGCTCCGGGACGGCCTGGAAGGCCTCAGGGAGAAGTACCCGCTCATGGGCGATATCCGCGGCATGGGGCTCATGCAAGCCATCGAAATGGTCGGGCCTGACAAGACCCCGAGCCCGGAAGCCGTCATGAGGCTCTTCGAGCTGACCAAACAGAACGGGCTGCTGATCGGCAAGGGCGGACTCATGGGCAACGTGATCCGCATCACGCCGGCACTCACCGTCACCAAGGGGCACGTAGACGAAGCGCTCGAGCGGCTGGACCGGTCGCTGGCGCAGATGGGACTGTAGCTCGATGATCCGGCGGAGACTTATCGGGGCCATACCCGTCTTGATCGGGATGTCCTTTCTGGTTTTCTTCCTGATGCAGCTCGCGCCGGGAGATCCGGTGACGCTGCTGCTCGGCGAGGACGCGGAGCCCCACGAGATCGAGGAGGTCACCCGCGAGTGGGGACTCGACCAGCCCATCATCGTGCAGTACTGGCAGTTCGTGTCGAAGGCCGTCCGGGGAAACTTCGGCGAGTCCATGCGCTACGGCGAGCCGGTGGTGGAGCTCGTCATCGAGCGGCTTCCGGCCACCGTGGAGCTGGCGCTGGCGAGTCTCCTGGTGGCCATCATCATCGCGCTCCCCATCGGCGTCTACTCCGCCATCAAGCACAATTCCCTGTGGGATCATACGGGCATGACGGTGGCGCTGGTGGGCCTGTCCGTGCCCAACTTCTGGCTCGGCATCATGCTCATCTTCTTCCTGGGAGGCCAGTGGAACCTGCTGCCGGTGGCGGGACGGCTGACCTACGGCGTGAACGTCGTCCCGGTGACCCAACTGGTGCTGTTGGACGCCTTGATCGCGGGCGATCTCCCGGCCTTCTGGGACGCGTTCAAGCATATCCTGCTGCCCGCCGTCACCCTGGGAACGAGCTTCGCCGCCATCATCACGCGCATCTCGCGTTCCAGCGTTCTGGAGGTCATCCGGCAGGACTACATCACCACCGCACGGGCCAAGGGATTGAGTGAGCGCACGGTCATCTGGAAGCACACGCTCCGGAACGCCCTCATCACCATCATCACCATTCTCGGACTCCAGCTCGGCGCGCTCCTGAGCGGCTCGGTCATCACCGAGACGGTGTTCTCCTGGCCCGGCATCGGCAGCCTGCTCATCCAGGCCATCACCACCCGGGATTACAAGCTGGCCCAAGGGGTCATCTTCTTCTTCGCCATGGTCTATTTCTTCGTCAACCTGGCGGTGGACCTGCTGTACACGTGGGTCGACCCGAGGATACGGCTGTGATCGGCTGGCGTCGCTACGCGAAGGTCATTACCGGCGGGGTCATCGTGCTCATGCTGTGCATCTGCGGGCTGGGGGCCCCCTTGCTGGCGCCCTTCGATCCCCAGGAGCAGGCCCTGGAGCAGCGGCTCCGCCCGCCCTCCATGGACCTGGCCGAGAACCCCCACCTCATGGGCACCGACAACCTCGGCCGGGACCTCTTGAGCCGGGTCATCTACGGCTCGCGCATCTCGCTGATGGTGGGAGCCGCCACCGTGTTCCTGGCGGGCCTCCTGGGCTGCTTTCTCGGAGCGGTGGCGGGATACTTCGGCGAGATGATCGACGAGGTCATCAACAAAACCACGGAGATCTTTCTGGCCTTCCCGTTCCTGCTGCTGGCCATCGCCATCATGGCCTTCCTCGGACAGGGCCTGGTGAATCTCATCATCGCGCTGGTGCTCAGCCGTTGGGTGCAGTACTGCCGGGTGGTCCGGGGGGAAGTGCTGTCGCTCAAGCAACGCGAGTTCGTCCAGGCCGCACGGGCGCTGGGGGCCAGCAGCCCCTACATCATCCTGCGCCACGTGATTCCCAACACGCTGCCAAGCGTCATGGTCATCGCCACCTTCGCCATGGCCATCGTCATCATCACCGAGGCGAGCCTGAGCTTCCTGGGGCTCGGCGTTCCGCCCAGCATCCCCACCTGGGGCTCCATGCTGAGCGAGGGCCGCAGCTACATGTACCGCGCCCCCTGGCTCACCATCTTCCCCGGCATCGCCATCTTCATCACCGTGCTCGGCATCAACCTGCTGGGAGACGGCCTGCGCGACATCATCGATCCCAAGCTCACGCGCAACCGGTAAGAGAAACGAAAACCCCTCTCCCAACGAGGGAGAGGGGTTTGCACGAGATACGGCAGCGTCGGCAAAAACGCGCCGTTATTTCGGGTACTTGCCCGGATCCTTCCGCCCCAGCAGGGCCTGTCCGACCACGTCCACCCACTTGGTGGAGGCTTCGTCCATGATCTTCGCCTTGCCCGAGCCCGGATAGTGGGCACAGAACGGGCTCGACGGGTCCGCGGTGATGCCGTCACCGGCCGCGACCCGCATCAGACGGCAATCCAGGGTTTCCCACCACTGGCCCACGCTGTCGAAGCCGCCTTCTCCGTAGATGGTCTTCGTCGCGGCGTCCACGAGCTTCTTGGTGTCACCGTCCAGCTTGGCGTACGGCTTCTTCGCCGCCTTGGCCTGCATCTCGTTGGCCTTGTCACCGTGCAACGCCGCCACCATCTGCTCCGGACTCAGCGTGTTCCACCACCGCATGGCGCTGTCCCCGTCCGCCAGGGCCGCGGGGACGATCACCAGCGACAGCGCCACCGCCGCAACCAGCGGCGCCACGCCGGCCCGCACACCAGTCTTGATCCGGTTCATCATCAACCTTCTCCTTTCGTCGACCACCGTTTCAATTTCCGTTTGCGTTTCCGACACGGGACACCATCATCCCGGCCGTCATCGTCATTAATTCAACTATGCCATACCCAGCTTGGCATACAACGTCCCACGGCCCCGAGTGTCCGTGACGGCATTCCCGCCTTAACGAAGGCCACTCAATCCAGCGCGGCCGCGCCGTCAGCCGGCGCCGGCGAGGACGTCTTCTATGGCGGCCAGAAACGGCCCGGCGAAGGCCTCGAGTTTGGCGGCGCCGACCCCGTTGACCTGTGCGAACTCCTCCTCGGTGCGGGGCCGGCGCCGCGCCATGTCGATCAGGGTGCGGTCGGAGAAGACGATATAGGCCGGCACGCCGCGTTCCCTGGCGAGCTGGAGCCGCAATGCCTTGAGGGCGTCGAGCAGCGCCGCCTCGGCGTCGCTCAGCGGGCCGCCCTGGAGTTCCTTCCCGGATCGTCCGCCGGCTTCCCGCGCGGGCTTGGAAGGCCGCGCGGACACCGTGTCCCGGCGGTAGAGGAACACGCTCTCGCCCTGCAGCAGGCCGCGGCCCTTGCCGGTGATGGAGATGCCGCCATAGCCGCCGATGTCGAGCCGGAGCAAGCCGGTGGCCACCATCTGGCGGATCAGCGAGCGCCACTCGTTCTTGCCCCGCTCCGCGCCCATCCCGAAGGCGGGCAGCAGGTGGTGGCGGGCGCGCTCGACCTTTTCCGTCGCGGTCCCGCGCAGGACATCGATGACGTGGGCGGCGCCGAACCGTTCGCCGGTACGATAGACCGCGGCAAGGATTTTCCGGGCATCCTCGGTGCCGTCGACGCGCTCGGCCGGGTCGAGGCAGACATCGCAGTTGCCGCACGGCTCCATCCGCTCCCCGAAGTACTCCAGCAGTGTCGCCCGCCGGCAGGCCGGCGCCTCGCAATAGCCCAGCAGCGCGTCGAGACGCTTGTGCTCGCGCCGGCGTCGCTCGGGCCCCGCGTCCTCTTCCTCGATGAACTGCCGCCGCATGCGGATATCCGCCAGGCCGTAGAGCATGTGGGCCTCCGCGTCCCGGCCGTCGCGGCCGGCCCGGCCGATCTCCTGGTAGTAGGCCTCCACGCTGCCGGGCAGATCGGTGTGCAGGACGTAACGCACGTCGGCCTTGTCGATGCCCATGCCGAAGGCGATGGTGGCGACGATGACCACCCCCGGATCGGTCATGAAGGCGTTCTGATGGGCCTCCCGATCCTCCTTGTCCATGCCGGCGTGGTAGGGCAGCGCCCGGACGCCGTCGGCCGCCAGCAGCGCCGCGGTCTCCTCGGTCTTCTTCCGCGACAGGCAATAGACGATGCCGCTCTCGCCGGGATGACGCGCCACGAAGCTGCCGCACTGGCGTTTCCACTCGCGCTTCATCTCAACCGACAGCTTGATGTTGGGACGGTCGAAGCCCAGGACGAACGACTCCACGTCGCCGCCGAACAACCGCTCGGCGATGTCCTCGCGGGTGATGGCGTCGGCGGTGGCGGTGAGGGCGGCGATGGGGACGCCCGGGAAGAGATGCCGGAGCCGGCACAGGTCCTCATACTCCGGCCTGAAGGACGGGCCCCACTGCGATATGCAATGGGCCTCGTCCACGGCGAACAGCCTGACCGGAAGCCGGGCCAGGGCTTCCAGCATCCGCTCGGTCATCAACCGTTCCGGCGCCATGTACAGGAGCCGTGTCCCTCCCGCGGCGGCCCGGCGCCAGGCGGCGACATTGTCCGCGCGCGTATTGCCGGAGTTGATGGTGTCCGCCGCAACCCCGGCGAGCCTTAACGCGGCCACCTGGTCCTGCATCAGCGCCACCAGCGGCGACACCACCACGGTGAGGCCGCCCAGGGCCAGGGCCGGCACCTGGAAGCACAGCGACTTCCCCGACCCCGTGGGCATCACGGTGAGAACGTGACGCCCGGCCAGCAGCGCCTCGATGGCGGCCTCCTGCCCGGGGCGGAAGCCGTCGAATCCGAAGATTTCCTTGAGTACCCGTTGCGCGGCGCTCATCGGTCCCTTCCTGGCCACGCCCCCGACCGGAGGTCGCGGCGACGGGCCAAAGGCCCACCAGGATCAGCACGCAAAAAGAGAGCCACCGCGCGCTTCAGTGGATGAGATTGCCCTTGCGCGCCTCGCCCACCATGTAATCGCACACACGGAAGGCATTGGCCTCGATGGTGAGGGTCGGATTGAGGCCGGCGGCGGTTACGAACACGCTGGCGTCGACGACGAAGAGATTGGACACGTCGTGGGAGCGGCACCACTTGTCCACCACCGACGACTCGGGGTCGTTGCCCATCCGGCAACTGCCCATCTGGTGGTTGTGGAGCTTGCGGGTCTCGGGCTTGGGCACGATGATCCGGGTCGCTCCCGCGGCCTCGTAGATCTCCCGGGAACGCTCTCCGAGGTAGGTGGCCAGCCGGACGTCGTTCTCGTGGCTGGTGTAGGTGATGCGCGCCACCGGCAGGCCGTAGCAGTCGGTCACCTCGGGGTCGAGATCCACCGCGTTGCTCTCCACCGGCAGGCTCTCGCCGGTGCAGTGGCTGTGAAGGTAGTGGCTCCAGGTTTCGCGCATGGAGTCCTTGTGCTCCTGGCCCCAGCGCTTGCCGTGGATGGGCCGAAGCGCCAGCTCGATGGCGTCGCCGCCATGGGCCCGCGGGTGCATGAAGCCGCCGCGAATGAAGCCCCGGCTGGTGTCGGTCTTGTAGAAGTCGTGGAGCACCCGCGTGCTCGAGGTTCCCTTGTGGCCGTCCAGCGGCTCGGGGAAGGTCACCACCAGGGTCACGCCCGGGGAGTGGAACATGAGGTTCTTGCCGACCAAACCGCTACGGTTGGACAACCCCTGGGGAAACCGCGCGGACTCGGACATCAGCAGGAGCCGGGCCGTCTCTACCCCGCCGGCGGCCATCACCACCAAGCGGGCCGGCTGGTGCTCCTCCTCGCCCTCGCCGTTGAAATAGGTCACGCCGGAGGCCTTGCCCTGCCGGTCCAGGGTGATCTCCCGCGCCAGGCAGAGGGGGCGAATCTCCAGCCGGCCGGTGGCCAGGGCCTTGGGCAGCAACGACTCCAGGGTGCTGGACTTGGCACCCACCGGGCAGCCGTAGGAAGAGCACATGCCCTTGCCGATGCAGCCCGGACGGCCGTCGTAGTCGCCGGTGAGGATCGCCAGGGGCGTGGGGAAGGGGTGCAGCCCGAGCTTGCGGGCGCCCTTCTCCAGGGCCGCCCCGGGGCTGTTGCGGGCCGCCGGCCCCACCGGATAGTCACGCTTGCGCGGCGGATCGAAGGGACTCGACCAGCCCTTGCCCGAAACCCCGACGGTCCATTCGGCCTTCTCGTAGAACGGCTCCATGTCGGCGTAGGAGATGGGCCAGTCCTCGATGGTGGTGCCCGCCACCGGGCCGTCCTCGGATTTCACGCGGAAGTCCGACTCGTGGAAGCGCCAGGAAAGCCCGCTGTAGTGGATGGTGCCGCCGCCCACGCACATGGCGTTGGAGAAGGTCTGGGTCTTGCTGGACAGGATTTCGGCCGGCGTGTCGGCGTCGGGCCGCCAGGTGCGCGGCTCGAGCTCCACCGTGGGCCAGAAAAAGTTGCGCCGCTTGTACATGAGCTCATCGCCCAGGGCGAAGTCCTCGCGTTTGTACCAGGGGCCCCGTTCCAGCACGCACACGGTCATGCCCGCCTCGGTGAGCTCCTTGGCCGCCACCAGCCCGGAGGCACCGCCTCCTATGATGCAGACGTCCACGGTTTCGCGCTTTGCCATCTGTTTCCTCTGTGACTCCGGTTCCGGCCCAGGAGTCTGTCCGAGAATTCGAACAGCGTCCTTCGACTTCGCTTCGCTGACGCTCCGCTACGCTCAGGACGAACGGTTGTGATAGCCTTTCTCCGTTCCTCCTGAGCGTAGCGACGCGAAGCGTCGCGAAGTCGAAGGACGCAAAATTCCGAAGGACGCAAAATTCCGACGGGCTCCTAGGACGAGCGGCCCTTCTTGGCGTGAGGGAACTCGTCGGGCTCGTTTTCGTCGTACCAGCCGTAGGGGGTCTCGTTGCCGTGCGGGAAGCTCGGGCCGGGGTATCCCAGCACCTGCCACCCGGCCTGGTCCCTGTTGCCGCCATGCCGAGGGTGGCCGTAGAACCCCTCCATGGTATGGGTCAGGAGCAGAGTGAAGAACGGGTCCTTGCGCTCGTCCAGGGCCGTCAGGACCTGATCCCGTCCGGCGTCGTCGAGGCCGCGGAAGTCCTTCCCGGACGTCACTTCGGCGGCCAGCCGGTCCAGCTCGACCACCCCGTCCCGGTATGCCTGCAGGTGCCGGCTGCCCAGCCCGTTGAGCTTGAAGAGCGTCGCCTGCTGCTCCGCGGTGCGGCCCGCCAAGCTCCCCAGGAGGAAGTTGGCGTACTCCTTCTTCTCCCGGGGGCTGATGTCGGCATCCACGTCGTCGGCGGCCAGCAGCCCCTCGATGTAATCGATGACTCCCGCCTCGCGCGCGCCCGCATCCTCGTCCGCGGGGACGATGCGTGCCGCCGCCGCTTCGATAGTGGCTCGCTCGTGGTCCGTGAGAACGCCGCCTGAATCCGTATTGCTCATGACGAACCTGCTTCCATGGCCAACCGCCCCGCGGGAGCGTGGCGGGCCGTTGGGATGGGACATCATACAACAGAGACGGAGAAGTGAGAAGTTTGCCTGGTGTCCTGGACATGGGTAAACGTGAAATGAGAAATTGAAGGTGCGAGACGAGGATCTGCTTTCGCTCCTCGCCCTTCTTTCCCGGGACTACCGGGAAGAACCTCGGAGAATTCACGCGATATGGCCGAGAAGCCGCCATACACGATCACGTCGGACATCCTTTCCCACGTTGAACAAATCGGCGAAATGATCGGCCGGGCGGAGTCGGCGGACGTCTCGCAGGATCTGCGTCTGCGACGAATCAATCGCATCCGCACGATTCACGGCTCGCTGGCCATCGAAGGCAACATCCTCAGCGAGGAGGAGATCGCTACGATCCTCGACGGCAAGCCCGTTGCCGCTCCGCCGAGAGACATCGGGGAGGTCCGCAACGCCATCCGGGCCTACGATCAATTCCAGCGGTGGAATCCGGCCAACGAGGCCGACCTGTTGTTCGCTCACCAGATTCTGATGGCCAGCCTGCTGGACGCCCCCGGGCGTTATCGCCACGGCAATGTGGGTGTAGTGGGTCGAGACCAGATTCACCACATCGGCCCGCCTGCCGATCGCGTTCCGCGGCTCATGGCCAACCTGCTGGCATGGCTGAATGGCACCGATGAGCATCCACTGATCGCCAGCTCGATCTTCCATTACGAGTTCGAGTTCATTCATCCTTTTGACGATGGCAACGGGCGGATGGGACGGCTCTGGCAGACCCTCATACTGACCCGCTGGAAAGCGCTGTTTGCTTATGTCCCCGTGGAGAGTCTGGTTCATGCCCGCCAAGCCGACTACTACGAGGCCATCCGGCAGAGCTCGGCGGAGGGCGAGAGCACGAAGTTCATTGCGTTCATGCTGGAAATCATCATCGAGGCGCTCCGTATCCCGACAGCAAGCGACCAAGATACCGACCAGGTTAGCGACCAAGTAGCGCGGCTACTCGCGGCCCTGCGCAACGGTCCGAAAACCGCAGCCGAACTGATGGCGGAATTGGGCTTGTCGCATCG
>JAPOQB010000380.1 GCA_026710965.1 Deltaproteobacteria bacterium
AAGCGCACCTGAAAGCTCCGCTCCCCCAGCAGGGACGCCGCCGCGATGCCGGCGAGGCCGCCGCCGACCACGGCGACGGTCCGCACGGAACCGGTCCGGAGCGGCTTCGAAGTGTCCACCTCGTTCACCTGCTCCCGATAACCCTGCAGCCGCCGGCGGATCCATGGCCTGAGGAAAGACTTCATGGGGGAAACCGCCACACCGAACGAATGGGGGCCGCGGACCACGGATGCGCCATCCTTCGCGGCAGCGCGGCCGCCGCCCGGCCCAACCCCCGCGCGGCCAGGACCAGCTTGTTTGGACCAGTGATGTACGTCCGGCTGTCCCAGGCCCGTTCCTCCCGCCGCAAGACACGGTGGCCGATGGACGCATAGATGTTCCGGGCCGCCGCCACCGCGCCGGCACAGCGCAACGGCAGGTAGCGGAGCCCGGCGTCCCCCGAACGATAGTAGTGCTCGGCCACGGCCAAAAGGCGCCGGGTCAGGCCCGCGAGCTTCCGGCGCTGCGCGGCATGCGCCAACTCCCCGGGCGGAAGTCCCGCCTCGGCCAGCCAGGAAAGCGGCAGGTAGATTCGTCCCCGCTCGTGGTCCTCGATCAGGTCCCGGGCGATGTTGGTGAGCTGCATGGCAATGCCCATGTCCGCGGCGTGCCTCAGCGCCTTCTCGTCGCTGGCTCCCATGACGTGGGTCATCATCAGACCCACCGTGCCGGCCACGCGGTAGCAGTAGAGCAACAGGTCGTCGAGGGTCTCATGGCACGGTCCGCGCACGTCCATGGCCATGCCCTCGAGGAGCTCGAGCGGATAGTGGGGCGGAATCCCGTACGCGGAGACAACGTACTGGAAGGCGATGAACACCGGCATGTCCGGCGGCCGCCCGGCCAGGGCTTGCGCGGTTTGGCGGCGGAGTTCTTCCAGCCGCCGGGCCGAGGCGTTCACGTCGCCGGCCACCGAGTCGATGCGATCGTCGCAGTGGCGGCACCAGCCGTAGAGCGACACCGCGGCGGCCATGGTGGAGCGATCGAAGAGCCGCGCGGCTAGGGCGAAGCTCCTGGAGCCCTCCCGGATCACGGCCGCGCAATGCTCGACCGCGGCGGCCACGTCTTCCGGCATCGCGGACTTCATGGTGTCGGGTCCCGTCCGGCCCATCGCCCGCGCCAATCCTCGAGCACGACCCCGGCCGTGGCCTTGGCGGAGTTGACCACCCCCGGGACGCCCGCTCCCGGGTGTGTTCCGGCGCCAACGAAGTAAAGCCCCCGGAAGCGGCGGTCGCGGTTGTGCACCCGGAACCAGGCACTTTGGGTCAGGCGCGGCTCCAGGGAAAAGGCGGAGCCCAGGTGGGCGTTCAGCTCACGGCTGAAATCCCGCGGCGTGAAGATACGTTGCGTCACCAGGTCATCGGTGAGTCCGGGCATCACGCGTTGCTCCAGACAAGATAACACCTGCCCGGCATACCGCGGCCCCTCCGACTCCCAGTCGATATCGGCCTTGCCAAGATGGGGCACCGGAGCAAGAACATAGTAGGCGTGGCAGCCCGGCGGCGCCAGCGACGTATCGGTGTAGCTGGGGGCATGGAGATAGAGCGAGAAATCGGCGGGAAGCACGCCGCGATCGAAGATATCGCCCAGGAGTTGCCGGTAGCGCGGTCCGAACAGGATGTTGTGGTGCAGGATATCCGGATAGCGCTTGCGGGTGCCGAAGTAGACCAGGAACAGGGACATGCCGTGTCTCATTCGCTTGAGCCGGCGCGCGGCGCGTGCGCCGGCCTCGTGATGTCCCAGCAGCCGCTCGTAGGTGTGCACCACGTCCGCGTTGCTGACCACCAGGTCGAAGGGCTCCAAGCCCCCGGCCCGAAGCTCGATGCCGGTGACGCCGCTCTCCTCGGCGCGGATGGATGCCACCTCGGAGTCCAGCCGCAACTCCCCGCCCAGTTCTTCGTACAACCGCACCAGAGCGCCGACCAGGGCGTTGGTCCCGCCCATGGGGAACCACACCCCCCATTTGCGCTCGAGGTAGTGGATCAGCGTGTAGATGGACGAGGCCGTGAAGGGGTTCCCGCCCACCAGCAGGGAATGAAAGCTCAGGGCCTGACGCAGGTGAGGGTCACGGATGTACCGGGAGACCGTCCGGTAAACAGACCGGTACGAGGCCAGGGACGCCAGTTGCGGGGCCACCCGGACCATGCTCCAGAGGTCCGGAAACGGTACGTGGCCGAGCTTCTCGTAGCCCTCCCGGAACACCGCTTCAGCGTACCTTAGAAAATCCCGGTAGCCCTGGACGTCGCCCGGGGATCTTGCGTGGATCTGGGCGCAGGTCCGCTCGTCGTCGTTGCCGTAGTCGAACCGCGCGCCATCCTCCCAGAACAGCCGGTAGAAGGGCTCGACCGGCACCAGCGTGACATGGTCCCGCATGCGCCGGCCGGCCAGCGCGAAGAGCTCCTCCAGGCATTCCGGCGCGGTGATGACGGTGGGGCCCGCGTCGAAGGTGAAGCCGTCCTGGCGATAGACGTAGGCCCTGCCCCCCGGCAGGTCCCGCTTCTCGAAGATCACCGTACGGAAGCCCGCCGCCTGCAGCCGTATGGCCGCGGCCAGCCCGCCGAAGCCGCTGCCGATGATCGCCGCCGCCGGCCGCCGTTTCATCGTTCCGGTATTCCCGAGCACCTTCCCCCAACTCCTGTGGTAGGATACACGAGTGTGGGACGCCTTCCCACGAACGAACCGACCATGGAAGAAAGCGCTCGCCCCCCCAGGCTCCGTATCGGCGTGAGCAGTTGTCTCCTGGGCCATCCGGTCCGCTACGACGGCGGCCACAAGCGCCACCGGAGCGTCACCGGCACGCTGTCACGCCTGTTCGAAATCGTCGCCGTCTGTCCGGAGATGGAGGTGGGAATGGGGGTGCCGCGGGAACCGGTGGACCTCGTCGGAGAGCCCCGCGCGCCCCGCATGGTCGGACAGGATTCCGGCAAGGACTGGACCGCGGTCATGGGACGGTTCGGGCAGCGGCGGGCGGCCGAGGTCGAGAAGCTCGAGGTATCCGGGTTCGTTCTGAAGAGAGGTTCCCCGAGCTGCGGGCCGGACCGCGTTCCGGTTCACTCGGGGTCCGGAAAGACGCACCCAAGCGGCTCCGGACTGTTCGCCCGGGCCCTGGCGGACAGCCTGCCGCTGTTGCCCGTCGAAACCGAAGACCAACTCGACGATGCGCTACTGTGCGAGAACTTCATCGAGCGCGTCCACGCGTATCGGGACTGGCGAGCCTGCGCCCGCGAGGCGCCGTCGCTGGCGAGGCTCATGGACTTCCACGCCTCCCACAAGCTGACCCTTCTGGCCCACGGTGAGAGACACCTGCGGCTCCTGGGACGCCTGCTGGCGGAAGCCGGACCGGGCCCGCCGGAAACCGTGACCACCCGATACGGCAGCGCCTTCATGGAGGCGCTGAAACAGCCCCCGACGCGGAAGACCAACACCAACGCGCTCCAGCACCTGGCGGGTTTCCTGTCGGATCGGCTGGACCCCGAAAGCCGGAAGCAGCTTGCCGCCATTGTCGACGACTATCGTCTGGGACGGGCGCCGCTGTCCGCACCCCTGGCCCTCGTGCGCCGCCCCGCGCTCGAACACGAGGTGGACTACGTTCTCGGCCAGAGCTTCCTCCGCCGGCACGAGACGGGGACACCCGGCTAGGAGCGTGTCCGAGTAGTCGAACTGTCCTTCGACTTCTCGGACAGCCCCGCTAGCGCACGATCAGGACCCGGCAGGCGATGGTTTCGAGGACTTCCTGGCGGTGGGGTCCGTCGAGGGCGGCGCAATCGGCGGCCATGACCAGCACGCCGGCGCCGGATTCGCCGGCAAGGCGGCACACCTCATGGGCCAGGGGGCGGGCGCCGTAGAGGAACCTGGGGACGACGTCCAGCAGCGCCAGCCGGTCCTCCACCTGCCGGCACAGCGTCTCGGCGTCGGCCGCATCGGCGGCGAGGACAAGGACGACCAGTCTGCCCTCGTGGATGCCGAAGATGCGGAGCCCGGCTTCGAGGGCGCGGCGTGAGCCGTCGCTCCCGTCGTAACACACCAACGGGACGCCGGCAGACCGGGCGCCGGGCTTCGATACCAAAACGGACCGGGAAGCGCGCTGGACCGCGGCCCAGGTCGTGCGGCCGAGCCGGGCCCCGCCCCACGGGAAGCGGTTTCCGGTGCCGATAATCAACAGATCGCCCTTGCCGGCCGCGCTGAGGACTTCCACGTCCACATGGCCGCGGGCGATGCGAAACGCGTGGTCCACGCGGGCTCGTGCCGCGGCCGCGGCGACGGCGCGCCGGACCGCGAACACCTGTGCCCGGGTATCGGCCTCCAGCGCGTCCGTGGTGAAATCCCGGCCCTCGCCGTTAAAAAAACGAATCTCCCGGCCCACGGGCAGACCGGCCAGATGTTCCAGGTTGATGTCCTGGACGTAGACCCCTTCCAGCTCCGCGTGGAGCCGGGCCGCCAGACCGGCCGCCTCCTCCAGGGCGGTGGCGGCCTCGGACGAGGTGTCGATGGCCACCACGATGCGGCGCACCTCGAAGCCCGGGGCGGACCGGCTCATGAGAGCGCCTCGGGGTCCGATGCGCCGCCCGCGGCGAAGTTCCGCGCGCTTCGGGCGAACTCCCGCAGCGTCGCCTGGGCCAGGCCGTTGACGGTGCCGGCGGGAAAGTCTCCCTCCTGGTCCGGCTCTCCCGCGGGCACGCCGGTCAGGAGCTCGATCCCCTGGTCGATGGTCTCCACCGGATAGACGTGGAACTTCCCCTTGGCGGCGGCGTCCACCACGTCCTGGCGCAGCATCAGGTGCTTCACGTTGGACGAGGGAATCAACACGCCCTGGCGCCCGGTGAGCCCCCGCGCCGCGCAGATATCGAAGAACCCCTCGATCTTCTCGTTGACCCCGCCGATGGCCTGGACCTGGCCGAGCTGGTTGACCGACCCGGTGACCGCCAGGGACTGGCGGATGGGGATTCCCGACAGGGCCGACAAGAGCGCGTAGAGCTCGGTGGAGGACGCGCTGTCGCCGTCCACCCCGCCGTAGGACTGCTCGAACACCAGGCTGGCCGACAACGCCAACGGGTGGCGGCGGGCGAAACGCTCTCCCAGAAAGCCCGACAGGATCAGGACGCCCTTGGAGTGGAGCGGCCCGCCCAGGTCGATCTCCCGCTCGATGTCCAGCACCTCGCCCCGGCCCAACCGCACGCGGGCGGTAATCCGGCTGGGCTTGCCGAAGGCGAACTCGCCCAGTTGCAGCACCGAGAGCCCGTTGACCTGGCCCACCGCCTCGCCGTCGGTGTCGATGAGCATGGTCTCCCGCAGGATCTGTTCCTGGCTGCGCTCCCGGATGCGGTCGGCCCGGCGGGTCTGTGCGTCGATGGACTGCTGCACGTCGTGGACCGCGATTTCACCGTTGCCGTTCTGCCCGGCCCAATAGTCCGCCTCGTAGAGAAGATCGTCGATGGACCGGAGGCGGAGCGTCAGGCGCTCGGAGTCGGCGGCGATCCGCGCCGCCTGCTCGATGACCCGCGCGGTGGCGTCCCTGGAGAGCGGCCGCAGCCCCTCGCGGCGGGCCGTGTCCGCGATCATCCGGGCATAGCGCGCGGTGTTGCCGTGGTTTCTCGGCACCTGGTCGTCGAAGTCCGCGGCCACCTTGAAGAGCTCGGGAAAATCAGGGTCGGACTGGCTCAGCAGGTAGTAGATCATGGCGTCGCCCAGCAGCACGACCTTCACGTCCAACGGGATGGGCTGGGGCTGCAAGGTGACGGTGTTGGCGAAACCCAGCGCCTCCGTCAGTCCGTGGATGCGGATCTCATTGGCCTGGAGCGCGTGCTTGATCTCCTCCCAGATGATCGGCTGCATGAACAGCTTGCGCGCGTCCACCAGCAGATAGCCGCCGTTGGCGGCATGCAGGGCCCCGGGCTTGATGAGGCTGAAGTCGGTGGTGAGGGCGCCGAACTGCGCCATCTGCTCGATGCGGCCGATGACGTTGCCATGGGTGGGCAGGTCCTCGTAGACCACGGGCGCGCCTTGCCGTCCGCTGTTGTCGACGATGACGTTCACCTCATAGCGACGGAAGGACGGCTCACGCGCCCCTCCCCGTACGGGCGCGGCCTGTGGCCCCGCGGGCATCTCGGGCGCCCGGAACTCCTCCCCGTTCTCCAACAGGTCCGCGCGCACCTGCTCGATGTAGTCGATGACATCGGGAAGGTCCTGGTAATCTTTCCTCAGCTCCTCGATCAACTGTCCCACCGCGTGGCTGACCACTTCCTGGTTCAGGCCCCGCAACTGCTCGCGCCGCTCGCGGTCCCACTGGGGCAGCCTCTTGAGTATCTCCTGCAGCTCCTTCTCGAGCTCCGCGATGTCGGACCTGATCTTCTCCTGCATGTCGTCGGGCCACTGGCGGAAGGCCTCGGGGTTGACCACCTCGCCCTTGGAGGTGGGCGCAAGGGCCAGCCCCGAGGGGGTGCGGATCAGGCCGATGTTCAGGGCCTTGGCGCGCTCCTGCAGCTCGTTGAACGCGGCTTCCTGCTGCTGGCTGAACTGGGACTGAAGGGCCTGGGCCCGGGCCTGGTAGTCCTCGCTCTCGAAGGCCGCGGGAATGGTGGCGCGGAGCTCCCGGATGAGCGTCTCCATGCCGCCCCGCAGCCGGCAGCCGCGGCCGGCCGGGAGCCGCAACGCCCGCGGCTTGTGGTTTTCCTGGAAGTTTTGGACGTAGCACCAGTCGGGCGGCGGGGGCATTTCGGACGCCGCCTGCTCGATCTGCCGCCGCACCAGCGGGTACTTGCCGGTGCCCGGGGGGCCGTGGACGAAGATGTTGTAGCCGTGTCGCCGGATGCCGATGCCGAAACGGACCGCGTCGAGCGCCCGTTCCTGACCGAGGTCGTCGGACACCTCGTCCGCCTCGCCGGGCGGCGGCAGGTCTTCCGGATCACACTTCGTGTAGAGCCGATCCGGCGCCAGGGGTTCCGGTATCCGCATCACGGATTCCGCTGGGCTCAAATAGGGCGGTTAGGGCGACCCATGACTCATGATTCCGAAATGATACAGCCTCAACTCGGGTATACTTGTCGGAAAGTCGGGCGCCACCTGCTTGCCGAAGTCCAGCAGGTTGCCGAACTCGACCTCCTTCAGGCCGGTGCGCTCCCCGATAACGGACAGATCGTCGAAACCGGTCACCCATTTCACCTTCAGGGTGTTCTCGAACGCGTCGGTGGTGGCGGTGATGTGCTCGTCGCCGGTGGTGCGGTCGATGACGCTCCTGGCGAAGAAGTCGAAGGCGATCTGGAACGAACGGATCCGGCTGGTCAGCCGGCCGAGGAAGTCGTAGATCAACGCCTCCGGGAGGTACATGGTGTTGCCTTCCCAGATGAACAGGATCGGCGCGTCGAGATCGAGACCCGCCGCCTCGAGCTCCGCGGGCAGGTCCGCCTGCAGATAGTTGCACGGTACTCCGAGGCAGGGAGTCACGCCGTGGCCCTCCAGCACCTTGCTCTTGAACGCCAGCACCGCGGGCTGGTCCACGTCGCAGAACCGCACGCCCTCGGTCTCGAACACCAGCGGGCGCATGTCGAACCCGGAGCCGAGAATCACGATCTGCCGCATCCCGGCGGCGATCTCGCGCCGGGTGATGTCGTCGAACAGGCAGGAACGGTACCGCACCAGCTCCATCCCTTCCGGCAGAAGCGCGAACACCTGCCGGACCTTCTGCCGGATGTCGTCGTTGACGAACCACTCCGCGTAGGGATCGTTGAACAGCGGGTGTTCCCGGCCCTTTTCCTGCTCCCGGATGCCCGCAATAAAGAACGCGGTGGCGCCCACCTCGTTGATGTCCGACATAACCAACCCCCTCACCTTTGATGATAGACGGAAATCCCGCCGGTTCAAGAGCCGGCGGACTGTTTGACGGAAACCGGTGGCTGTCCGAGCTACTCGCGCTGCCCCAGGGCCTCGGCGCCGGAGTTGACCCGGAAGCACACGATCCCGAGCGACGCCGGGTTCAGCAGCTCAAGCACCGGGCTCTCCCGGATGTACGCCTCGGCCCGGGCCGCCAGCTCCATGCCGTTGGCCACCGCCCGCCGGAACGTTGGATGGTTGAGGATTCCGTCGAGGTTGTCAAGGCCGTCGAGCCCGTTGCCTCAACGTCAAGAATATCCCGCTGGCGGGACAAAACCACAATATTGTTCCTCCATCATCCGCGCGAAATGAATACAGCTCAGGTCGCCGTACTGCGGGCCGATGATCTGGATGCCCACCGGAAGCCCATCCCCGTCGAGTCCGATGGGTGCCACGGATGACGGCAGGTAGGCGAGGTTGGCGTAGCCCGGCAGCGAGACCTGGTTCATGAACGGCTGCATGGTCCCGTCCACCGGCACCGAGCGGGCGTACGGCGGGGTGTGATCGTGGCGCATGGCCGCCGATACCGTGATGGGGGCCAACAGAAGGTCGTAGCGCTGGAAGAACTCGTGCCACTTCCAGCGGATCCGGTGCCGCGCCTCGTCGAGCCGGAGCCAGTCCCGGTGCGGCAGCGTCACGCCGCGAAGCATGCGCGCGCGCTTGCCGTCGTCCCCGGGGGCGAGCCTCTTCCGCGCCTTCTCGTTGGCGGCGAGCTCCTCGTCGGTCTGGCGCCCCGAGGTCGCGGCCCGAAGCAGCACGTCGAAGACGCGGTGCGAGTCGTCCGCGTCGAACCCGGGCCGGGCGCCGATGCCCACCTTGACCCGGTTGCGGCGGAGGAAACGCGCGAGGGCCTCGTGCAGGGCGCGGATGTCGCGCGACGTGGGTACGGTCTCGTCATCGAGCAGCAGCGCGACCCGGTACTCTTCCAGGCTCTGCCTGCGCGGCCGGGGCAGAGTGAGCCGCAGTCCGGCGGCGTCGATCTCGTCCGGGCCGGCGATCACCGAGAGCAGGAGCGAGAGGTCCCGGGCGCTTCGCGCCAACGGTCCGATGACCAGCATGTCCAGCGGCGCCCGGTTGTCGCCCAGGGCGTGCCCGTCGGTGGGACAGATGCCCTGGGTCGGCTTGTGCGCGAACAGGCCGCACCAGGCCGCGGGGTTGCGCACCGAGCCGGCGATGTCGCTCCCCAACTCGAGGCCGGTCAGCCCCGCCGCCAGGGCCGCGGCGGCGCCCCCGGAGGAACCGCCGGGCGACCGGTCCAGGTCCCAGGGGTTGCGCGTGGTGCCGTAGATGTCGTTGAAGCTCTGGGCATCCGCCAGCGAGATGGGCACGTTGGTCTTGCCGAAGATGACGGCGCCGGCATCCCGCAGGCGCTTCACGGCCAAGGCGTCAGCCCGGGCGATGTAGTCCCGCCGCGCGGGCACTCCCCAGGTGGTCGGCAATCCGGCCACGTGAAAGGAATCCTTCACGGTCATGGGCACGCCGTGCAACGGCCCCCAGCGCTCGCCCCGGGCCAGCGCCCGGTCCGCCTCCCGGGCCCGCCGGCGCGCCCGCGGCACGTCGGTGGCAATGATCGCGTTCAGGCTCGGTTTGAAGCGCTCCACCCGCGCCAGATAGTGGTCCAGCAGCTCGAGGCAACCGATCTTGCGGCGCCGGACGAGACTCGCCAGACGTGTCGCCGGAAGCCAAGCCAGTTCGGTCATGGGCCGCCTCCCGCCGCCTTCGAATCGCCGCCATCCATTGCACACCTCCCGGGTCCGGGCTTCACCCTGAACCGAATTGAAAACGCCGCGTCAACTGTCAAACTTTAGTCAGGAGGAACTGGAATCACAACGAGAGCGCGTCTTGACACGGTCTTTGCGCGTTACCACATTTCAATTGGGACCGAAGCATTGGAGGGGGTCCCCAACAGCCGGAAGGAGGTACACCCGACGACCATCAGCAGTCTTGCCAACCCACGCGTTCCAACCATCCCCTCCATCACCGCCACAGCCCGGTTGACGTTCTCCCACTGGCCCTGACAAGGACACCCGAGACATTCCGACCGCCGGCGAAACCGCTCCGCTTCAACACACGGCCACCAGGTCGGCGCATGGTGGTCGGGGAGCGCGGGCTCGGTCCCGCGGACTTCAGGTCCTGTCAGCGCTCTGCCTCACCCTGTTGTGCGGGGCAAGCACTCCCGCCTGGCCGGCAGGCGGCGCCGGCGAGGCCGAGTTGGCGCTCCGCCTCGACGAGACCATCCGTCTCGCGCTCCGCCACAACCGTACCGTCGTGGGCGCCCGGATGAGACGCACGACGCAGAAGTTCGAGCTGGAGGTGGCGGAAGACCGGTACCGGCCGCGGGCGAGCATTGAGGCGTCCGCCTTCGCCGAAAGAGACCGCAAGAGCGGCGTGGAAGCCTCCTTCGGGCCGAGCATGCGGATCCCCACCGGCGGCCGGTTCCTGCTCCGCTGGTCCGAGCCGATGGCCGGCCGGGACAAGGACGCCGGCTCATGGGAGCTGGCCCTGGCGCAGCCCCTGTTGAAGGGCTTCGGACCGGAGATCGATACCGCGCCGTTGCGGGTGGCGCGGATCGACGAGGAGATCCAGCTCCTTGCCCTCCGCGACACCATCGCCGGCGTGGTCACCTCGGTCATCCGAGCCTACCGGGCGGTGATACGCGCCGGCCGCGAAATCGAAATCAGCCGTGAATCCCTGGCCCGGGCGAGGACGCAACTCGAGACCAACCGCTCGTTGATCCGGGCGGGCCGGATGGCTGCCCGCGAGATCGTCCAGACCGAGGCGGAACTGGCCAACCGGGAGCTGGCGCTGATGGAAAGCCGCAACAGCCTGGAATCGGCCAACGCCGCCCTCATCGACATCCTCGACATCGACGGAATTCCGCGCATCCGGGCGTCGGCCAACCTTGCCGTGAAGCCGGTCCGGCCCGACCGGGGGCAGAGCGTCGAAACCGCGATGGCTCGGCGGCCGGACCATCTGCAAGCCCTGCTGCGGGTCGAGACGGCGAGGATCGCGTTGCGCCGGGCGAAAAACGATCTTCTCTGGGACCTGTCGCTGAATGCCGGCGTGAAGCGCGGGGCCCGCGGAAGAACCGATCACAGCGTGGGCGTCACCCTCCACATCCCGCTCGGCGACCGCTCCCCGAAGCTCCGGCTGTTGAGGGCCGCCAACGATCTCCGGCATGCCAAAATGGCTCTCGCCGAGTCGCGCCAGGCCATTCACATCGCGGTGCGGCAGGCGGTGCACGACGTGGTGGCGGGGGTTCGCCGGACGGAGCTCTCCCGGCAGGCCCGGGAGCTGGCGGAGCAGAAGCTGGACCTGGAGCAGAGGAAGCTGGAGCAGGGGCTGACTTCGACCTTCCGGCTGACAACGGTGGAAGACGACCTGGTGCGGGCGCAGAACCGGGAGCTGAACGCGATCCTCGGTTATCTCGACGCGCTGACGGCCCTGGACAGAGCGCAGGGTACCACGCTGGACCGATGGGGTATCGAAATCGAAAGGACCGGAGATGGACCAGGACGCCTTGGCCCATAAAAGGGGCCTCGATCTGCGGGCCGCCGCGATGGTCTTCATGCTCGGGCTGTTGGTCGGCGCCGGGATCTGGAGTTGGCACACCGCGGGTTGGCCGGGCCTGCCCGGCTTGTCCGGCTCGACGCCGGCGGCCGAAGCCCGCGGTTCACGGGAACCGCGCACGTTGGTGGTGGAACCAAGGGATTTCGAATCGACCCTTTCGCTGATCGGCCGCCTCGCTCCGTGGCGGGTGGCGCGGATCACCAGCCCGGCGGACGGCCACGTAAAGGCGCTGTTTTTTGACTACGGTCAGCGGGTGGCCGAGGGGCAACGGCTGGTGGAACTCGACATGGACCACGTGCACCTCGAGCATCAGGAAAGCCTGGTGGAATACGAAAGGGCCCGCAAGGCGCTGCACGAAGTCCGGCACTGGGAACGCGGGCCCGAGGTGGCCAGCGCGCTCAGAGCCTTCGCCAAGGCCAAGATGGCGCTGGAGGACCAGCAGGCCAAGCTCAAGACCTCCTCCTTCCTGCTGGAGCAGGGACTGATTCCCGCCTCGGACCACGAACATCAGAAACGGCAGCACATGAACCAACTGCTCGACTTCGACGCGGTGGCGCAAGACCTGGTGGCGGTGCGGGCGCGCGGCGGCCGGGAGGCTCTGCGGCTGGCCGAGCTCGAGGCCGAAAAGGCACGAAACAAGCTTCGGATAGTGGAGGCAAGGTTAAGCGCGAGCGGCGTCACCGCGTCGATTGCCGGCACGGTGCTACCACCGACCGGTGACCTCACGGCCCTCGCCAAGGGCCGTGAGGTCAAGCAGGGCGAGGTCCTGCTGACCCTGGCCGACTACCAACGCATGTCGGTAGCGGCGCGGGTTGACGAAATGGAGGTGATGAAGCTCCGTGCCGGCCAACGGGTGACGGTACGGGGCGACGCCTTTCCCGGCCTCGAGTTGCAAGGGACCGTCACCGCCGTTTCCACCCATCCGGTCCGCGACCGGTTGTCGAGAGTCCCCAGGTTCGAGGTCACCGTGACGCTCGACGCGCGGGACGCGGCCACGCGGAACCGGCTGCGGGCGGGCATGTCGGCCACGCTCGACATCACCGTCTACCGCAATCCGGCCGCGTTGATGGTCCCCATCGACACCCTCCGGATGAGGGGCGGCAAGGGATGGATAAGGATTTTCGACAGGGCCACCGGCGAGGTACGGGAGCGCGAAGTGGAGGTGGGGCTCACCACGCCGCGCTCGGCCGAGGTGACGCAGGGCCTTGAGGCGGGTGAGGAAGTCGTGCTTCCCGGAGCCTGAACGGAGCGACTCTCATGCTGAAGCTCATCGACATCGGCAAATCCTACGCATTGGGCGCGGTGGAAATCGAGGTGCTGCGACACGTCGATCTCGAGGTCCGCGAAGGCGATCTCCTGTCCGTCATGGGACCCTCGGGGAGCGGGAAGTCGACCCTGATGAACATCCTCGGCCTGCTCAGCCAGCCCACCGCCGGGACCTACCTGCTGCGCGAACGCGAGGTATCGTCGATGGACGACGACGAGTTGTCGGCGTTCCGAAACAGACACGTCGGCTTCGTGTTCCAGTCCTTCAACCTGATGCCGCACCTGTCGGCGCTGGAGAATGTCGGCCTGCCGTTGGTCTACCGCGGTATGGGGCCCGGTGAGATTGCCCGTCGGTCGCGCGCGATGCTGGAGAAGGTCGGCATGGGCGGGAGGAGCAGCCACCTGCCAAGCCAGTTGTCGGGCGGCCAAAGGCAGCGCATCGCCATCGCCCGGGCGCTGGTAGGCGAACCCGCGGTGATCCTGGCGGACGAGCCCACCGGGACCCTCGATTCATGCGCCGCGCGGGAGGTC
>JAPOQB010000530.1 GCA_026710965.1 Deltaproteobacteria bacterium
CGCGTTCCACAAGCTGCGCATCAACCACCCGTTCGTGAAGGCCATATGCGAGGGCACGGCTTCCATGGACCATATCCGCACCTGGGCGGTGCAGGACTACCAGTTCCGCGTCGCGGTTCCGCGCATCGCGCTGCTTCGCTATGTGGCATGCTCGGACCCCGAGTTCGCCCCCAAGCTGTTCGAGGTGGCGGAGGAAGAGACCCGCGGCCTTCTCCCCGGCAGTTCCGGCCATCCGGACATGTTCGTGGAGTTCGCCGAGGCCATCGGACTGACGCGCTCGGACCTGGAGAATCCCCAGTTGCTGCCGGCCACGGCCGCGCACCTGTACTTCGCCGAGCTGGTGATCCATACCCATCCGTGGTTCGTGGTGATGGCCGCGCAGATGGGCGCCGAGGGGACCTTCGGACCGGCCGCCGCGGCGCTGGGGAAGGGTTTCATGGAGAGCTACGCCATGACTCCCGAATCGGTGCGTTTCTTCACCGTCCACGTGGAGGCCGACGAGGAGCACGGCACCCTGGCGGAGGACATCGCGCGCCGCTATCTCACCTCGCCCAACCTGCAGCAGCAAACGCGGGAGGTCATGTTCCGGCGCATGGAGCTGCTCTACGACATCTGGACCATCCAGTGATTTGGGGAGTCCTTCGACTTCGCTACGCTGACGCTCCGCTACGCTCAGGACGAACGGTTGTGTGGGAGCCCCTCTCTCTCCGTTCGTCCTGAGCGTAGCGGAGCGTCAGCGTAGCGAAGTCGAAGGACCTGCCACGAACTGGGCAGGATGCGGATCGGAATGAGGCCATGAAGGATCAAGGCACCATACGTCACATGGGGCGCAGCATCCCCATGCGCGAAGCGGAACCCTTGCTGCGGGGCCAGGGGACCTACGTCAGCGACCTGCGGTTCCCGGGGATGCTCCACGCGGCGGTGCTGCGCAGCCCCCACGCCCATGCCAGGATCCAGACCATCGACGTGAGCGCGGCGCTGGCCATGCCCGGAGTCGTACGGGTCCTCACCGGAGAGGACATCCGGGACGCCATCGAGCCCTTCCCTTCCAGCTTCGAGTTTCATCCGGCGCCCTGGCTCGAAGCCATCAAACCCGTGCTCAAGGGGCCGCGGGCGCGGATGCTGGCCCTCGGCAAGGTACGCTACGTGGGCGAGCCGGTGGCCATGGTGGTGGCGGAGGACCGCTACCTTGCCGAGGACGCGCTGGACGGCATCGCCGTGGACTATGAGGCGCTTCCGCCGGTGGTGGACCCGGAAGCGGCGCTGGAGCCGGACGCGGTGCGGATTCACGAGGATGCCGGCGACAACGTGGTGTTCCACTTCAGCATCGCCAAAGGGAACCCGGACCGGGCCCTGGCGGACGCGCCCCACCGCATCGAGGAACGGCTGCACCACCGCCGCCACGGCGGCATCCCCATGGAGGGACGGGGCGTGGTGGCCATGGCCGAGGTCAAGCCGCGGCGCCTGACGGTCTGGTCGTCCACCCAGGTGCCCCACAGCGTGCGGCGGCAGATCGCCGGGCAACTGGGGATGGCCGAGGAGACCGTCCGGGTGGTGGCGCCGCACGTGGGGGGCGGCTTCGGGCCCAAGGTGCTGGTGTACCCCGAGGAGGTGCTGGTGCCCTACCTCGCCCTGGAGCTGGGGCGGCCGGTGCAGTGGATCGAGGACCGCAGGGAACACTTCATCAGCACCGCCCACGCCCGGGACCAGATTCACTACGTCGAGCTGGCGTTCGACGGCGACGGCAGTATCCTGGCGCTCAAGGACCGCTTCCTGCTGGACAACGGCGCCTACAACCCCATGGGCCTCACCGACGCCTACAACACCTCGGCGCACCTGCAGGGACCGTACCGGATCCCCAACCTCGCCGTCACCGGCACCTGCGTGGCCACCAACAAGGTCCCCAACGCCCCCTACCGCGGCGCCGGGCGCCCCGAGGCGGTCTTCGTCATGGAGCGCTGCATCGACCGCATCGCGGGCGAACTGGACCTCGATCCCGCCGAGGTGCGCTTCCGCAATCTGGTGCAGCCCGAGGAGATCCCCTACGACGCCGGCATCCTCTACCGCGACGGGCAGCCCGTGCGCTACGACAACGGCGACTTTCCCGCGACTCTGGCCAAGGCGATGGAAGCCTGCCGGTACCACGAGGTGCGGACGCGGCAGAATGACGCCGCGCAAGACCGGGAAGCCGTTCGCAGCGGGAGAACCACTCGTGAGGGGGGCACCGGCACCGACGCGGATGTCCAACGTGAACGGATAGTCCGACGTGACGGAAAAGCCCCGCACGACGGCCGCTACATCGGCGTGGGCATCGGTTTCTACACCGAGGGGACCGGTGTGGGCTCCTTCGAGGGCGCCCGGGTGGAGGTGGATTCCTCCGGGAAGCTGCTGGTGTCGGTGGGGGCCAGCGGCCACGGTCAGGGGCACGAAACCGTGTTCTCGCAGCTCACCGCCGACCTCTGGGGGGTGACGCCGGAAGACGTGACCGTGGTGGGTGGCGATACCGACGCCATCCGCTACGGCGTCGGCACCTTCGCCAGCCGCAGCACGGTCAACGCCGGCACCGCCATCCACGAGGCCACCCGCCGCCTCAAGGCCAAGGTGTTCGAGCTCGCCGGCCACCTCCTGGAAGCCAACCCGGACGATCTGACCACACGGGACGGCCGGGTCTTCGTGGCGGAGCGGCCGGACCGCGGCGTCTCCCTGGCCGAGCTGGCCGCGGCCGCGGTGCCGGGCTGGGCCACGAAGCTGCCCGAGGGCATGGAGCCCAACCTGGAGGCGACCTACTATTACGTGCCGCAGACCGTGACCTGGGCCCACGCCGCCCACGTGGCGGTGGTGGAGGTGGACGCGGGCACCGGCGAGGTGAAGCTGCTGGACTACGCGGTGGCGCACGACTCGGGACCGGCCATCAACCCCCTGTTCGTCGAGGGCCAGGTGCGCGGCGGCGTGGCCCAGGGCATCGGCGGCGCGCTCTACGAGGAGTTCGTCTACGACGAGATGGGGCAGCTCCTCACCGGCACGTTCCTGGACTACCTCATGCCAACCTGCGGCGAGGTGCCGGCCATCAAGCAGGTGCACCTCGAAACCCCCTCCCCGCTCAATCCGCTGGGCCTCAAGGGCATCGGCGAAGGCGGCGCCATCGCTCCGCCGGTGGCCGTGGCCAATGCCGTGGTGGACGCGCTGCGGCCCCTTGGCGGCATCGAGATTTCCGAAACGCCGGTGACACCCGAACGGGTGCTGGCACTGATACGGAAGAATCGCCTTGGGTAAGCGGATCCGAGGGTCCCGGCCACTCCAGAAAACAAGGCAAGTTCAGGAAAACCGGATCAATTGTGTCGACGCCTTTGGAGATGGCGCCCTTCGACTTCGCTTCGCTACGCTCAGGACGAACGGTTTGGAAACACTCCCCCTTCATCCTCCGCTTCATTCCCCCGTTCGTCCTGAGCGTAGCGTAGCGAAGTCGAAGGGCGCCATCGTTACTCGCCGGCCATTGATCAGAGTCTTGGAAACACCGCCTGGTTCGCGGGAATGACGATTTCAAGGCATTTGGGTCAATCTCGACCCCATGACCGAGATGGAAGTGTCCCGCTTGCGGCAGAAAAACCTCCATGTTAAGCCACCCGTCACTATGACGACGTCTAGCAACGGTATGGGGCAGACCCTGGGCGAGGCCATCGCCTTTCTGGAGGCCAACTATCCGGACGAGGTCATCCGGGTCACCCGCGAGGTGGATCCGATCTTCGAGGTGACCGGGATTTTGGCCAAGCTGGAGCGGCAGCAACAGTTTCCGTGCGTCATCTTCGAGAACGTCAAGGGATCGTCCATCCCGCTGGTGACCAACATGCACGCCAGCTTCCCGCGGCTGGCCATGGCCATCGGGCTGCCCTACGACGCCACTCCCGCGGACTTCATCCACGAGTACGGCAAGCGCGAGGCCAATCCGCTGCCTCCGGTGGAGGTGGAGAGCGGGCCGTGCCAGGAGGTGGTGCTCACCGGCGACGACGTCGACGTCACCATGTTTCCCATCCTGCAGTACCACGAGCTCGACGCCGGCCGTTACATCACGCTGGCCTTCGACGTCATGAAGGAGCCGGACACCGGCATCCGCAACGCCGGCATCTACCGGCTGCAACTGAAGGGCCGGAACCGCTTCGGGATCCAGATCTCGGAAACCGCCCACGGCCACTACATCCTCAAGAAGAACAAATCGCGCGGCCTGCCCACCCAGATGGCCGCGGTCATCGGCGGCCATCCGGCCATGAACATCGGCAACCTGAGCTTCACCTCCATCGACACCGACGAGTTCAGCATCGCCGGCTCCATGCTCGGCAAGCCGGTGGAGCTGGTGAAGTGCAAGACCATCGATGTGGAGGTGCCGGCCAGCGCGGAGATCGTGCTGGAGTGCGAAATCCACCCCACCGAGATGGAGGAGGAAGCGCCCTTCGGCGAGTATCCGGGGACCTACGGCCCCCAGCGCGTCAACCCGGTGGTGTACGTCAAGGCCATCACCATGAAGAAGAACGCGCTCTACCAGAGCTCGTTCGTGGGGCACGCGGACAACCTGCTGCTGTCCGGAGTGACGCGCAACAGCTACATCTACCACACCTGCCGCATCGCCAGCGCCGGCGTGAAGGCGGTCTACGTGCCGCCCTCCGGCCGCTCGCGCTACATCTGCTACGTCCAGATGGAGCGGTCCATGATCGACGGCGACGCCAAGAACGCCGCCATGGCCGCGTTCGCCGCCGACCCGTTCCTGAAGTTCGTCATCTGCGTGGACGACGACGTGGACATCAGCAACGAC
>JAPOQB010000367.1 GCA_026710965.1 Deltaproteobacteria bacterium
CGAAATACTCTCCCACCACGACTCCCACGATCCCGCGGGAGATGCCGAGGCGCAGCCCCGTAACGATGTAGGGGAGCGAACCCGGAATGAGGATCTTGTAGAGGACCTGCCTCTGGGGGATGCAGAACGAGTTGGCCAGGGTCTGGAACTCCTTGCCGACGCTCAGAACCCCGATGTAGGTGTTCAGGACGATGGGCACGACCGCGGTGATGAGGACGATGACGATCTTGGCCGTGAGGTCCACGCCGAACCAGATGATGATGAGCGGCGCCAGGGCCACGGACGGTGTGGCATAGACCGCGCTGAGCCATGGATCGAAGAATTCGCGGAATACCCGGCTGATCCCGAAGATCATCCCGAAAGCGATGCCCGCGAACGCGGCCACGCCGAATCCCCAGAAGAATTCGATGCCGCTGATGTACAGATCGTCAAGGATCTCGCCGCTGGCGAAGAGGCCGTAGGTGTAGGTAACGACCCGCCACGGGCCCACGAAGAACAGCTCGCTGTCGACCTGCCAGTTGGCGAACATCCAGAAGACCGTGACGATGGCGATGCCAAGGATGGCATTCATCCACCTACGCTGCTGCTGATAGATGCTTAACAAGGCTTCCATGGGCTTGTCTCTTGACCTAGACCAAAGTCTTTCTATAAGGCGTGGCCCAGCGCTCGACGCCCTTGAGTATCTCGTTGCCCGCGATGCCCATGATGGTCAGCAGCGAGATGCCCACCATCATCTCCGCCACGTGGAACGTCTGGGTCGCGTGGTCGATCATGTAGCCGATACCGGCCTCGGCTCCGAACAGCTCCGCCACCATGATGGTCACCACCGACCGGGAGTAGCCCAGCCTCAGCCCCGCGATCAGGAACGGCAGCGACCCCGGTATGATGATCTTGGTCAGCATGGCCCAGAACGAAATGTTGAAGGCCCGGCCCAGCATGCGGTACTCGCCCTGAACGTTCTTGATGCCGGCCTGGGTGTTGATGATCACGGGAAACACCGAGGCCAGGGTGATGACGCCGACCTTGGAGGCGATGCCAAGGCCCAGCCAGATGATGAATAGCGGCGCCGCCACCGAACGCGGCGTGGCGTAGAGGCCCACCAGGATGGGGGAGAACATCTCGTCCAGGGTCTTGCTGAAAGCCACCGCCGCGCCGATGACGACTCCCAGGATCATGGCGAGACCGAAGCCGTAGATCAGTTCGGTGCCGCTGTAGTTGATGTTCTCCCAGAACCGCGGCTCATAGACCAGCACCGTGAATTCGACCGCTACTGCCACCGGGCCGGTGAAGAAGTCCGGATCGTCGAAAATGAAGTCGATGAACTCCCACGTCAACAGCGCCAGGATCACCGAAAAGAAGAAGTTGATGCCGATGCGGTGGCGGTTGTAGACACCCTTCACCGACGTGGCAAACGAAGGCTCGGGCGTGTCTTCGAGCGGTATGGGTTGTGTTTTACTCATGGACTTCCGATGGGCGCAGAAATGGGGGAAAGTGAACTAAACCCTGCCTCATACGAGTATTGGACCACCTTGTCAAGCGGTTTTGTCCATTTGTCGTCAGACCCTCACGACTTCATCCAACTTGTCGATTTCCGTGAGCCTGACGCGCACGTCCCCGCCCCTGGACATCTCGACCTGCTTGCCGACAAAACGGGCCTCGATCGGTAGCTCCCGTCCGCCGCGATCCACCAGCACGGCGAGAAAAATGGCCCTGGGGCGCCCCAACGCCATGAGGTGGTCCACGGCGGCCCGCACCGTGCGCCCCGTATGCAGCACGTCATCGAACAGGACCACGGTCTTGTCGGTCACCTCGAAGGGTATGTGGGTGGCGTCGATGCGTCCCTTGGGCAGCAATGTGTTCAGGTCGTCGCGATAGAGCGTGGCGTCGAGTTCGCCCACGGGCACCGGCAGGCCGTGCTTTTCCTCCAGGACCGCGGCGACCCGCCGGGCCAGGGTAGGTCCGCGGGTGCGTATGCCGACGAAGGCCAGCGAGCCGGTGTCGGCATGCTCCTCGGAGATCCGCTTGGCAAAGCCCGCCAGAACCCTCTTGATCTGTGCTCCGCCGAGCACGGGTGTTTCCTTGGTTGCCTTAGATTTCTGCATGGGCGGCTCGAAGCAGGGCCTCCACCAGGAGTTGGGTGCCGAGGCAGATGTCCTCCGGGTCGGTCCACTCCGTGGGATTGTGGCTCACGCCGTTGGTGCTGGGGATGAAGATCATGCCGGTGGGGGTGATCTTGGCCATCTGCATGGCGTCGTGGCCGGCTCCCGACGGCATCACCTCGAAGGGAACCTCCCGCTCCTCGCAGACGGCGCGGATGAGCGAGATCACTCCCGGGTGCAGCGCCACCGGCTCCTCTTCCCTGATCGTCAGGACCTCGACCTTCATGCCCCGCTCCCGGGCGATCCGCCGCGCCCGCTTCTTGATCAGTCCCGCCACCTTGCGCTTGGAGGCGGCGGTGATGCTGCGCACGTCCACCTGGAGCTCCACGCGGCCGGGGATGGCGTTGATGACCCCCGGCTCGACCTTGATGGCGCCCACCGTGCCCACCACCCGGCCCTTGTCCTCGGAGGCGTGTTCCCGGCAGACCTCGTCGACGTAGGTGATGAGGTAGCCGGCCGCCACCAGCGCGTCCTTGCGCATTTCCATCGGCGTGGTGCCGCTGTGATCCGCCTGTCCCCGGAAAATGACCCTGAACCTGCTCGGTGCGGCGATGGCGGTAACCACGCCGATCTTCTTCTTCTTCGATTCCAGCACCGGTCCCTGCTCGATGTGGAGCTCGAGGTAGGCCTTGACGGTCTTCGGGTCGCGCTTCAGGGACGCGAGGTTCTCCCGGTAGATGCCGAAGCTCGAGAGCACGTCCTCGAGCCGGGCGCCGCCGGCGTCCACGGCGTTGGCGAAGTCATCCATCGTCACGTCGCCCGCCACCAAGCTGCTGCCCAGGGTGGCGAACCCGAAACGGCTGGATTCCTCCCCCACGAAGCAGACGCTTTCCAGCGGAACCGGCAGCCGCACGCCGCTCTCCTTGATGGTCCGGACCGCTTCGAGGGCGCCGATGACCCCCACCGGGCCGTCGTAGCGGCCTCCCTGGACGACGGAGTCGAGGTGGGAGCCGGCCAGCACCGCGGGTCCTTCCCGCTCCCCCGACAGCCGTCCGAAGATGTTGCCGGCCGCGTCCACGTGCACCTCGAGGCCGGCCCGGTTCATCAGGTGGACCAGCAACTGACGGGACCGCAGCTCGTGGACCGAGAAGACCAGCCTCGTGACCGAGCCGCCCTCGCCCAAACCGATGCGGGAGACCGCGTTGAGGTCGCGCAACAGCCTGTCTTTATTGATCTCGGGGATTTCCAC
The DNA here is from genome assembly GCA_026710965.1 of Deltaproteobacteria bacterium. GTDB lineage: Bacteria > Desulfobacterota > Binatia > UBA9968 > JAJDTQ01 > JAJDTQ01. The sequence goes on from JAPOQB010000367.1 coordinate 3,349, forward strand.
ATGCCCGCTCGACGGTCGGAAGAAGGCAGAATCGTAACAGGAAACGGCGGTCGGAAACAACGGCTGGCAAAGGCTCCCCGCCCGTGCTAAGCCATCAACCGTTCGTCCTGAGCCCTTCGACAAGCTCAGGACAAGCGAAGTCGAAGGACGTCAAACTGGATTCGACCCAGAGGAACCGCATCCATGTCAGAGACCGGAAAGAGAATCGCCGAGTTGCTGCTGAGCACGCAGTCCATACAGGTGTACGACGAGCGGCCGTTCGTGTTCGTCTCGGGCAGGGTCTCGCCGGTCTATATCGACTGCCGGCGGCTGCTTTCGTTTCCCGAGGCCCGCGACGAGATCCTCGAAGCGTTGGCCCAGATCGCCCGCCGCGACATCGGGCTCGACAACATGGACGTGGTCGCCGGCGGCGAGACCGCGGGGATCCCCTATGCCGCGTTCGTGTCCCACTACCTGCGCAAGCCCATGATCTACATCCGCAAGAACCCCAAGGGCTACGGACACACCAACCAGATCGAGGGCGTTCTGAACGAAGGGCAGCGGGTCACGCTGGTGGAAGACCTGGTGACGGACGGCTTCAGCAAGCTCCGCTTCAACATCGGCGTCCGCGCCCAGAAGGCGCGCATCACCCACTGCCTCTGCGTCTTCGAGTACAGCTCCGACGACCTCGACCTGCACGAGGGCAAGAAGAACCTCGGCGACCACGACATCAGCCTCCACACCCTGTCCAACTGGGACGACGTCCTGAGCGCCGGCGAAGAGACCGAGTTCTTTTCCCAGGAAAGCCGGAACCAGATCGTCGATTTCCTCAACGACCCCGGCAACTGGGGCCGCCGCATGAGGTTCGAGTAGCGGTCACCAGAGACGAAAGACGCCGTATCCGTCGAACACCCGGTCGATCGAGACAACGGTCAAGTCTTGCGCCAATGCCTGGGCGATGAGCACGCGGTCGAACGGGTCGCGGTGGGCGCCGGGCAGTCGTCCGGCACGTTCCGCGTCTTCAACGGTGATGGCAAGCTCGTCGAAGCCCTGTCCGGCAATGCTTCCGGACACGTCGAGAGCCACCGCCTCCGCCTCCGGCAGTTTGCCGACGCGATGTTTGGTGGTGATTTCCCAAGCCGATGCCGCGCTGACGACCACGTCGTTCGAGGTGTTCTCGATGGCGCGACGGGCCGCCGTCGAGAGCCGTCTGCTGCCGGCGAGCCACCACAGGAAAGCGTGAGTATCGAGAAGGAGCCTCACCTCGGTTCAGCCTTCCCAAGCCGCCAATTCGTCCTCCGGCAACGGCTCGAGGATGCTGTCGCCTACAACGATTTGCCCCTTCATGGCACCAAACCGCCGCTTGCCCCGTAACTGGCAGCGGACAAGCCGTGCGACGGGTTGGCCCCGGCGGGCGATTATCACCTCCTCGCCCGCCTCGACCTGCGCCAACAGGCGGGAAAGTTGGGTCTTGGCTTGATGGACGTTGACCACGGGCATGGGCTGGCCTCCTTGAGGCGAATCGACTTAGCTAACAATAGGACTAGACTGGAGTCCTGTCAACGCCTCAAGCCGCGTCACGTGGCTTGCAGTCAATCCTCCTCGTAGATCTCCACGTCCACCGGCTTGCCGCCCACCGGCATGTCCGGGCACGCGCTGAAGGCCGCCAGCAGGTCGCGCTCCGCGCGCATGTCGACGTTGGTCGGCGCCTCGGGCCGGATGGCCGTGTGCTGCATGAGGCCGGTCTTGCCGTCGATGATCATGTGCTGGAAGAGGTTGAACGGGCTCGGGACGTCCTCCGGCGCGATGCCGTAGGAGGCCAGCGCCCCGGACAGGTTCTCCCAGCA
>JAPOQB010000300.1 GCA_026710965.1 Deltaproteobacteria bacterium
CGCCTCGGGCCGGATGGCCGTGTGCTGCATGAGGCCGGTCTTGCCGTCGATGATCATGTGCTGGAAGAGGTTGAACGGGCTCGGGACGTCCTCCGGCGCGATGCCGTAGGAGGCCAGCGCCCCGGACAGGTTCTCCCAGCAGCCGTGGTCCGGGATCTCGTCGTCCCGGTAGTCGCGATGGTAGTATTCTCGCAACCGCCCTTCCTCCTTCGCCAACTGGAAGCGCCGTCCGCTGCACATGCCCTTCTGCAGGTCGTGGGTCCCCTCCTCGAAGGTGTCCGCCACGATGGTCATGAAGTGCTGGTTGTCCCGGGACATCAGCTTGTCGCCGGTGCTCAGGAAGATCTTCCCGTTGTAGACCTTGGTGCGGGCCTGGTCGAACCGCTCCCGCAGGTTGCCCCGGTCCAGCACCAGGAAGTCCACCGTGGACATGGCGATGATGCGGATGATCTGCCCCTTCTTGAGGTCTCCGGACCAGCCGCTGTTGGCGGGTACGTGCTCGCGCAATAGCTGTTTCATGTTGGCCTCCTTCGTAGCCGCAATCTGAACCGGTAAGCGCGAAACTTCAACCGCTCCCGACGAATGCGAAGGAACCGGTCCCCCGTAGGCCGGATTAGCGAAGCGCAATCGGACAAAGGCGGCGGTACGGCGTCGGGTTACGCCATCGGCCGATCCGACCTAACGGATGGCGGTAATCAGCACGACCCCGAGCACGATGAGTCCCGCGGCCACCACCTTCCGCATCGTGATCACCTCCACCTCCCGCAGGAACACCGCGGACAGCACCAGGCTGTAGAGCGGGCTGAGGCTCGCCAGCGGCGCCACGATGACGACGTCGGACAGGTACAGGGACATGTACACGCTGGCGACGCCCAGGGTCACGGCGCAGCCGGCCAGGAGGAAGTAGCCCAGGGACTGGCGGTCGAAGGTGACAGCGGACCAATTCCGCGTGACCGACAGGGACACGGCCACGGCGACGAAGGACGTGCCGGTGGTGACCGCCGCGCCCAGGATCGGCAGGGTGATCTGGGCCAGGCCGATCTTGCGGATCACCTGGGTGGAGCCGGCGACGAAGGCGCTCAACAGCGGCAGGGTGACGAAGATGTTCATCCACGCGCCGGTCTTCTCCTCCCGCATGCTGAGCAGCGTGATGCCGCACACCACCAGCGCGGTCCCCGCGCCCACCGCGGGCGTGAGCTGCTCCCCCAGCACGGCGATGGCCATCAGCGACGAGAACAGCGGCGTGGTGGCCCGGAGCGGCGCGGTCACCGCGACCCCGACCTTCTCCACGCTCAGGTAGGCCAGGTAGCGGGTGCCGCCTGGCTGGACCAGTCCCACCAGCACGAAGATCAGCAGCTCCGGACGCAGGATCTCTTCCAGCGGAAGCACCGCGAACACGAAACCCCAGAAGGACAGTACGTTGATGGCCAGGGAGATGACGATGGCGGTGATGGGGTTGCCGTGCGCCAGCCCCCGCTTCAGGAGAATCAGATTGATGGCGGTGAAGAGCCCGCAGGCGAGCGCGAAGGCTTCGGCTGGGATCACGTGAGCGGCGGGGATTCCGACGGTGCGGGGTTCAGAAACGGATCACGGCGGCGCCCCAGGCGAAGCCCGCGCCGAAGGCGTTCAGCAGAACGATGTCGCCGTCGGCGATGCGGCCCTCCCGCCGGACCTCGTCCAACGCCACGGGGATGGATGCGGCCGAGGTGTTGCCGTACTTGTGAACGTTGACGATGACCTTCTCCATGGGGATAGAGAGCCGCGCGGCCAGGGCGGTGATGATCCGCCGGTTGGCCTGGTGCGGGACCACCAGGGACACGTCGTCGACACAGAGCTCGGCGTCATCGAGGACCCGGCGGCTGATTTCCTCCATGGACCGCACCGCGACCTTGAACACTTCCTTGCCGTTCATGAAGATCGAGTGCTCCCGGTTCTCCACGGTCTCCTGGGTGGCCGGCTTCTTGGAGCCCCCGGCCCGAATGTAGAGGGTTTCGGCATACGAGCCGTCGGTCTGCAGACGGCTGCTGAGGATGCCCCGGTCGTCGTCGTCGCTGACCCCCACCACCGCGGCGCCGGCGCCGTCACCGAACAGGATGCACGTGCTGCGGTCCTGCCAGTCGAGAAAGCGGCTCAAGACGTCGCTGCCCACCACCAGGGCGTTGCGGACCCGTCCGGAGCGGATGAACATGTCGCTGACCGAAAGGGCGTTCAGGAAACCCGAACAGGCCGCGTTCACGTCGAACGAGAATACGTCCCTGGCTCCCAGCTTGGCTTCCAGGACACAGGCGAGGCTGGGGAACTGGTAGTCCGCCGTGCAGGTGCCGACGATGATGGCGTCCAGGTCCGCGACGTCGAGGCCGGCGTCTTCCAGCGCCCGCTCCGAGGCGAGGCGGGCCAGGTCCGAGGCGGCCTTGTCCCCCTCGAGCACGCGCCGTTCCTTGATCCCCGTGCGGGTGGTGATCCACTCGTCGCTGGTATCGACGATCTTGGCGAGGTCATCGTTGGTGACCACCGTGGCGGGAACGGCGGAACCCGTACCCAATATGGCGCTTCGCGGTGCTGCTTGTGTCATGAGGCCTTCCTGAGCAGGATGCAGGCGTTGGTGCCGCCGAATCCGAAGGAGTTGGAAAGGGCGACCCGGACGTCCGCCTGCCGCGGCTCGTTGGGTACGTAGTCGAGATCGCAATCGGGATCCGGCGTCTCGTAGTTGATGGTGGGCGGCAGCATGCCGTGGTGAAGCGCCAGCACGCTGTAGATGGCCTCCACGGCCCCGGCCGCGCCCAGGAGATGGCCGGTCATAGACTTGGTGGAACTCACCGGGATGCGGTGAGCGTGGTCGCCGAAGACCGTCTTGATGGCCGCGGTCTCGTTGGCGTCGTTGTACGGTGTCGAGGTGCCGTGGGCGTTGATGTAGTCCACGTCCGCGGCCGCCACCCCGCCGTCCTCGAGGGTCAGCGCCATGCAACGGGCCGCTCCTTCGCCTTCCGGCGCGGGCGAGGTGATGTGATAGGCGTCGCCGTTGGTGCCGTAGCCGATCATCTCGGCGTAGATCCGGGCGCCCCGGCGAAGAGCGCGCTCGCGTTCCTCCAGCACCAGCATGCCCGAGCCTTCCGACATGACGAAGCCGTCCCGTTCCTTGTCGAAGGGCCGGCTGGCACGCTCCGGCTCGTCGTTCCGCGTGGACAGCGCCTTCATGGCCGCGAACCCGCCCAAACCCAACGGAGTCGTGGCCGCTTCGGTGCCCCCCGCGATAACCGCGTCCTGCCGGCCGTCGCGAATCAGATGGAACGCCTCTCCCACCGCGTTGTTGCCGGACGCGCAGGCCGAAGTGGGGGTCCAGTTGACTCCTTTGAGGCCGTAGCGGATGGCGATCTGGCCCGGCGCCAGGTTCGAGATGACCTTGGGAATGAAGAAGGGGGAAATCCTGCGCGGGCCCTGCTTCATATACACTTCGTGGTAGTGCTCGATGGTGGCGATGCCGCAGAACCCCACCCCCACGATGGACCCGGCCCGAAACGCCTCCTCGCCGGTCACCGAGAACCCGCTGTCCTCCACCGCCAGTTGGGCCGCGGCCAGGGCGTACTGCATGAACAGGTCCATCTTCTTGACTTCCCTGGCGTCGATGAAGTCCTGCGGGTTGAAATCGTCCACCTGGCCGCCGATGCGGCTGGAGAAGGCTTCGATGTCGTCGAAACCGGTGAGCGGGGCGATGCCCGAGCGCCCGGCCTGAACCGCTTCCCAGTTGGCGTCCACGCCGATGCCCAGGGGCGTCAGCATCCCCATCCCGGTAATGACCACTCTGCGTCCGTCAGAATTTCCCATGGTGTGTCAGGCTGCTTTAACCGTGTCGCGGTCGCCTACCAATACTTTTCACGAATCTTGAGCACGTCCCGGATGCGGGCGGCAATGCGTTCGCCGTCCCCGTCCAGTTGGGCGGCTTCGTCGGACTGCATGCACTGGAGCACGGTTGCCACGGAGTTGCGCAACGCGGACAGATCGTAGCCGCCCTCCAGCAGGAAGGCGATCTTGCCTCCCGTGTGTTTTCGCGCCAGTTCCAGCAGCGCGTCCGCCATCACGCCGAAGCCTCGCTCGGTGACGTTCATGGCGGCCAGGGGATCGTCGCGGTGCGAATCGAACCCGGCCGACACCAGCAGCCAATCGGGTTCGTAGTGCTCGATGGCCGGGACGATGATTTCCCTGAACACCGCCAGGTACTCGGCGTCGCCGCAGCCCGCCGGCAGCGGGACGTTCACCGTGTATCCCTCGCCCTTGCCGTCGCCGACTTCGTCCGCGGCCCCGGTTCCCGGATAGTAGGGGTATTGGTGCGTGGACAGGAACAGCACCGAGGGATCGTCGTAGAAGGCATCCTGCGAGCCGTTGCCGTGGTGCACGTCCCAGTCCATGATCGCCACCCGTCCGGCGCCGTGGGCCTGCTGGAGGTACCGGGCGCCGATGGCGACGGTGTTGAACAGGCAGAATCCCATGCCCCGGTCGCGCAAGGCGTGATGTCCCGGCGGACGGACCATGGTGAAACCGTTGGCGCA
>JAPOQB010000418.1 GCA_026710965.1 Deltaproteobacteria bacterium
GCCTCCATGGCGATCCTGCTCGGGGTCTTCCTGATCCAGGGCATCAGCCCGGGCCCGGACATGCTCACCAAGCACCTGGACATCACCTACACCATGGTCTGGAGCATCGCCATCGCCAACATCTTCGGCACCGGCCTGTGCCTGCTTCTGACCAACTTTCTGGCCCGGCTCGCCAACGTCCGGGTCCAGTTGCTGGCGCCGCTGGTGATCGTCGTGGTGTTCCTGGCCGCGTTCCAGGCCAAACGCCACTACGGCGACCTGCTCCTGTTGCTGTCCTTCGGCTTCCTCGGATGGCTCATGAAGCGCTTCGGCTGGCCCAGGCCCCCGCTCATCCTGGGGCTGGTGCTGAGCAGCGTGCTGGAGAACTACTTCTTCATCGCCGCCAGCCACTTCGGTGTGACCTGGCTGTGGCGGCCCATCGTCCTGGTCATCGGCGCGCTCATCGTCGTCAGCCTGGTCTACGGCCAAAGGTGGACCGGTCCGGGCATGGCGGTGGGGGAAGAACCGGCTCCGGAGGCATCGGGGCCGCGGTTCCGGTTCCATCTGAGCGTGCCGGCGGTGTTCACCGTGGCGATTCTCCTCCTGGTCCTTGCCGGAGTCGTCACCGCCCGCGGGTGGCCGGCCCAGGCCCGGCTCTTTCCCCTGGTGGTGGGCTTGGTGGCGGTGGGCATGTGCGCAGGCCAGCTTTTCCTGGATCTGTTCCGGGTCTCCGGTGGAAGCGCGGCCCGGATCATGGACCTGGAAGCGGAGCGCGGCGTTCCGGGAGGGCTCGTGGCGCGCAGGGCCGCCGACATCTTCGGCTGGATCCTGGGGCTGCTGGCCTCCATCTGGCTCATCGGCTTCCTGTTGACCGTGCCGCTGTTCATGTGGCTGTATCTGGCGCTGCGGGCCCGCGCCGGGTGGCGGCTCTGCCTGGGCTACAGCGCCATAGCCGTCGCCGTCCTGCTGGGCGTGTTCCACTACACCCTCCACATCCCCTGGCCCCAGGGCGTCGTGGCCGGCCCCCAGGAAGTCCTGTTGCAGTGGCTGGGAGGGTAGCCCTGGGCTACCGCCCCTGGCTGGCGATGAATCCCCGTAACACCTCGTTGAATTCCCTGGGGTGCTCGCGGTAGGAGAAGTGCCCGGCCCGGTTGATGATGTGCATCCGTGAACGGCGCTCGCGCATGCACATCAACTCGAACAGCCGCATTCCCTGAGACAGGGTGGCCGTGGGGTCATTGTAACCCCACACCAGCAACGTGGGCTTTTGCAGGCCGCGGTCCCGGATCCACCCGAGGGTCTCCTCCTTCTGAAGCGAGTGCCGGGTCAGGAACAGGCTCTTTCGGAGACCCTGGGTGACCATCTTCTTCACGCTCTCCTGGTACTTCGGCGATTGCGCGATCTCGACAGCCGCGTCCAGCCAGTCATCGGTGATGTGGGCGCCGCTGTAGGAATAGCGCTCGATCACCCATCGCTGGCTCTCCCGCGTGAGCCGGGGCTCGGGGGCGTCGGCGAAGACGATCTGGTTCCGGCCCATGCCCGGCGCCAGCGTGTTGGTATCCACCGGGATGCACGACCTCACCAGGTCGGGCCGTTCCAGGGTCATGCGGGCCGCCACGTAGGCGCCGCGGGAGTGCCCCACGACATGCACCCCGCCGAGACCCAGGGCTTCGAGAAACCCGATGGCGTGGCGGATGGTTGCGGCCATGGTGTAGTCGGCGTCGGTCGGCGGGTTGTCCGTCAGGCCCTGTCCCAGCTTGTCCACTGCGTAGACGTGGAACCACTCGGCAAGGGCGTCGAAGTTGAGCGCCCAGTCCAGGCTGCAGTCGGCCGCGTCGTTGGATCCGAATACGCCGCCGTGAATCAGCACGACGTTCTCGCCGCGGCCCTTCTCGAAGTAACGTGTGCGGATGCCGTCCACGTCAACGAACCTCTCGTCTGCGGTATGCACCAGGTTTCCTCCTGCAAGTAACCGGGGGAGTGCCGGCCGCCTTCCGCGTCAAGGCAAGCGGAGGGGGTTCCGCCGCTCTCCCGATGGCAAAACAGCGCGTTCTTCGCTAACAAGCTCGACAGCGAGTGTAGGCCCATGGGAATCGCCGACGCAAGCAGCGCGTCCGTTGTCGCCGCCGTCGCGGTCCGGGAGAACTTCATGGTCAAAGCGCACACGAAGATTTGCGAGGTCCTCGCCGAGGCGCGGGTGGATTTCGTCTTCGGCATACCCGGCGGCAGCGCCATGCGCATATTCGATTCGCTGTCCCGCTACGCGGATCGGGTGCGCCCGATCCTGGTGCGGCACGAGCAGGCGGCTTCGGTCATGGCCGACATCTACGGCCGCCTGACCGGCAAGCCGGGTGTGGTCCTCGGCCAGGGGGCGTTCATCGGCACCAACGCGATATTCGGAACCCTGGAGGCCCACCTGGCGGGCTCGCCCATGGTGGTGCTGGCGGATACGACCGAGGGCGGCGATTTCTCGCTGAATCCCAGGAACGCCAGC
>JAPOQB010000141.1 GCA_026710965.1 Deltaproteobacteria bacterium
CTGCTGTCCGCAACGGAGGAAGACCCGGCCCGCGTTCTCGTGGGCCACTTCCATGCCCAGAAGACCGACGTAGAACTGCCTGGCCCGGGACACATCCTTCACGTGCACGACGACGTGGTCGATGCCCGTGGCCTTGATGGTAAGCGTTGTGTGCTCCATTTGGCGATCCCCTCTCCGGTGCCGTGCTGCCGCCGGCTCCGCCAGAAACCATGGCCGCGTGCGTATCGGAATTGTGGATCAACGGTCCGCCGGAATCAACCGGGGATCGTTGCTCACGGCACCTATTGACCGCCGGCCGCGCCATATGAAAGATTTGGCGCAGCCGCACGGTCGGCGGCAGGCATACAAACGCGGAGGGAACATGTCGAAGAGAACAGCCGTCGGGAGCCATGGAAATGCGCTGCTCCGGTTATTGGCCGCCTTGGTGCTGATGACAACCGTGGCGGTAGCTCCGGAAAGCGACGCCGCGGATGACCGATTGTCCGCGGCCAGCCACCTCCCGGCGACGGGAAACCAAGCTGTCCCCCTGGCCGTTTTGAAAGGGGCCGACATCAAGCTTTCCGGCCTCACCAATCTCTGGGATCTGCTGCAGGGCCGGGTGGGCTTCAACAGCTTCGGCCTGTTCCGCCCGTTCGCGCTCGGTAACGAGCGCGTGGCGGTGCTCGTGAACGGGCGCCGGGTCTCCGACTCCACCTTCGACCTTCGCACCATGCCGATATCCGCCGTGGAACGCATCGAGATCCTCGGCGACAGCGCCGCCGCGTTGCACGGCGGAGACGCCATCGCCGGCGCGGTCAACGTCGTTCTCGCCCGGGGCCACGAGGGCGCCGACTTCCGGGCGAACGCCAACCTTCCCTCCGGCGAAGGCGGCGATACCACCCACGGCAGCGCCTTGTGGGGCAGCGCGCTCGGAGGCGGACACGTGGTGGCGGGGGTGGATGTCCTCCGGCGACAGGAAATCCGCAGGGCCGACCGGGACTACAGTCGCTCGTCATGGACGGCCGGCGGCTCGTTTGCCGACTCGGTGGGGGTTTCCGCGGGCGGCAACACCCTCCTCATTCCCAGCGGACAGGGCGACTCCATCGCGCGCCCCTTGGGCGACTGCCGGGGAAGCGCCTACACCGGCGTGCTGACGAGCCCCTACGGCGTTCCCGGCGGGGGTTGCGGATTCGCCTGGGCCGAACTCGCCTGGGCCGAACTCGGCTCGATACCGGTGGCCCGCTACGAGCGGGGCAGCGCCTTCGTGAACTTCGATCAACCGCTGGCCGAGGACACGGACCTGTATCTCGATGTCCGGGTGGCGCAGGGCGATACCGCGTTCCGCTACGCCCCGTCGGTGGGAGAGTTCAAGTTCAACCCGTCACAGGCTCTCCGGGAGACCCTGCTGGACGATCCCGAGATCGACGCCGTGCCGGAGACGCTCTCCGTGGCCCATCGGTTCGTCGGCCACGGCAACCGCGACTGGCTCACGGACCTCGAGGAGTACGATCTCACCGCCGGCCTCAAGGGACGGTTCGCCAGGAACCTCGGCTATGACGCGCACGTCCGCTACTACCGCCACGACACGTTGGAGACCGGCAATACCTTCGTGAGCGAAAGCGCCGTTCAACAAGCCATCGACGCGGGACGCTACGACCTGGAGAACCCGCTGTCGAGGGATCCGGTGCATCGCGCCGCCATCCGCGAGACCGGGCTTGAGTTGAAACGCGAGGAGGTGACGGAACACCGGACCCTCCGGGCATCGGTCAACGGCGCGGCATTCTCGATGCCGGGCGGCGCGGTCCGGTGGGCGGGCGGTGCCGAGGCCGCCCACGAAGACCGCCGGGACACCTACGACTACCGGGATGTCACGGATTCTTCCTACGACCCGGCCGACGTGCTCGGCTCCGCCGGCAATTCGTTCTCGGGCCGGCGTCAGCGCTGGTCTTTGTTCACGGAAGTATCCGTGCCGCTGAGCACCGGGTGGGAACTGGTCCTGGCCGGGCGGAGTGACGACTACGATGACGTCGGACAGACGTTCTCCCATCAGGTCGCGAGCCGGTTCCGGTTGAACGAAGCGCTGGCGCTTCGCGGGTCCTGGAGCGGAGGCTCCAGAGCGCCGAGCCTCTATGCCATGCACCTGCAGGACGCGCTCGACTATCCCCGGGTCTGCGACACCAAGACCCACACCGGCCCCCTGGAAGACTGTCACCGGTTTCAGCCGGAGCGCGTGAGCGGCGGAAACCCCCGGCTCAGGCCGGACGACGCCGAGAGCCTGACCTTCGGCGCGGTCATGGGCCTCGGCCCCTTCTCTGTGAGCGCCGACTGGTTTCGCCTCAGACTCTCGGACACGCCGGCCCGATTGTCCGCGCAGTCCATCATCGACCTCGAGGTGGAGGGACGGTTGCCGCCGGGCGCGGAAGTCGTGCGCCGCGACGGCTTGATCGAGCAGCTCCGCAGCCCGCTGGTCAACAGCGGCGAGACCGACGTGGACGGGATCGACCTGCGGGCCGGAGCGGAATGGAAGACCGATTGGGCCGACGTAGCCTTCGCGGCCTACTGGTCGACGTTGACCCGGGACGAAACCCGGGTGGCCGGCGAGATCCAGCCCGGCGACTACCCGCGCAACCGTTTCCACACACGGTTGAGCGCCGGCCGCAACGGCTTCACCGTGAGCTGGAGCGTCCTCGGGAAATCCAGCTACTGGAACACGCTTCGGTCCGGCCGCTACGAGTCGTGGACCGGGCACGATATCACGTTTGGCTGGCGCCGGCCGTTCGGGTGGGACGGGGCGGACCTGGCCGGCGGTATCCTGAACGTCGGCAACCGCGGCCCGAGCAGTGCCAACCCCGGCGACGAAGACGCGACTCTGGATTCGGTCGCGGGACGTACGTTTTTCATAAGCGCCAAGGTATCGTTCTGAAGTGAGCCCGGACCGCTCGTCGGAGCACCGTGCGTCCGTTGCGCAGCGACCGGCGTATCGGCGCATGAAAGCAGGACAACGGCATGACACTGGAACTCACCATGATCTGTGCTCCCTACGACCGCGCCCGGGCGTTGATCGAAGGGACCGTCCAGCCCGAGGGCATCGACCTGCGCGTCCACGTCGACGCCGATGACGTGAACCGGCACTTCGACGGTCACGGGGGCGGCTATGACGTCGCCGAGTTCTTCACCGGCCGCTACATCGTGGACCTGCCCTTCAAGACGCTGGGTTTCACCGCCATCCCGATCTTCGTGAAGCGCATGTTCCGGCACTCCTACATCTACGTGAACACGGGCGCCGGCATTAACGAGCCAGGAGACCTCAACGGCAAGCGGGTAGGCATCCAGAGCTGGTTCACCACCACGGCGCTATGGGCCCGCGGTATTCTGGAGGAGGAGCATGGCGTCGACCTGAAGTCCATCACCTGGGTGGCGGGACGGCCGCCCGAGAATCCCCACGAGTGGTCTGCGCCGGACTGGCTCAAGCTCGAGGTGGTGGAAGGATACGGGAAGCTGCGGGAGCTGCTGCTGGCCGGCGACATCGACGCCATGATCACCACCGCTACATTGGCCCCGGATGACCGCCCGCGAGTGGACTTCCTGTTTCCCGACTACGCCCAACGCGAGCGCGAGTATTACGGCCGGACCGGTTTCTTCCCCATCCAGCATACCCTGCTGATCCGGAACTCGGTGCTGGACCGCCAGCCCTGGGTGGCCCGAAGCATGTTCGACGCCTGGCAGGAGTCCAAGCGGCGCTGCTACGAGTGGCTGGAATGGCAGCGCGTCCATCAGACGGGCCTATGGTACCGGGCCCTGTGGGAAGAGGAGCGCGCCGCCGCCGGCGAGGACTTCTACCGCTGGGGGTTCAGGGACACACGCGCCGAGGTCGACAAGATGCTGGAGTACGCCCAGCGCCAAGGCCTCACCCGGGACCGCTTCGCCCCCGAGAACATGTTCCACCCCACCATGCTGGACACGTAGGCGGGCTACATCCCGTAAAACGCCCGCGCGTTGTCGTCCAGGATCTTCTCCACCACCCGGGCCGGGATGTCGTCGCGGGCGCGGAGTTTCCCGGCCACGTTGTCCTCGAAGGACTGGTCGAGGTGGCCGTAGTCCGAGCCGATCATGATGTGGTCTTCGTGGATGTAGTTGAGCAACATGGGCAGGTCCTCGTCCACCTCGCACACCACCCACATGCGGCACTTCTCGAACAGCTCGGGTCCGATGGGAATGTCGCTCCCCCTCGTCGTGCGCCGGAGCTGGTGCAGCAGGTACGGCACCCAGGAGGCGCCGGCTTCGACGAAGCCGAACCGGAGGCCCGGGAACTGGTCCGGGATGCGGTTGGCCACCAGGTCCCGGAAGGCGATCAGCGGCAGCATGCGCAGGTGCGGCAGCGTGTGGCTCACCCGGACATCGAACACGCTGGTGATGGCCGGAGCGCCCGCGCCGATGTGGATGCAGATGGGAAAGTCGAGCCGGCTGGCCTCCTCGTAGAGCGGGAAGAAATAGGGTTCGGCCAGTGAACGGTCGCCCTCGATGCCGCGCATGTTCACGCCCACGGCGCCGTGCTCCTTGGCGTAGTGCAACTGCTTGATGGATTCCTCGATGGAGGTCAGCGGGAACACCGCGGTCCACCGCAGGCGGTTGTCTCCCTGAGCCCAGACCTCGCCCATCCAGCGGTTGTAGGCGCGGCACAGGGCCACGTCCAGGTCCACGTCCTCGGTGAGACGGACGCCCCAAAGCGTCGAGTAGATCACCTCGGCGGCCGCGCCGCGCTTGTCCAGCTCCTTCACCCGGGCCCGCGGATCGGTCAACTGCCGGACGCCCAGGTCGATGTCCTGGCGGGTCCACTGCCGCTCCTGCTCGGCCGGGGTGCTGAGCCGGGCGCTGCCCTTGCCCACGGACTTCGGATAGATCTGCCCGTCGATGAGCCAGAAGGCGTTGGAGCTCTGGTACTCGGTGTCGGTGGGAGCCTTGAGCAGGATCGGCCGGCGGTCGTACATGTCCTTGTCCATGTACTCCCAGATGTCCGCCGATTCGACGATATGGGTATCCGCGTCGATGAAGCCGTTCATGTCTCTCTCCTTTCGTGGGATCCATGGCATGACCCCATGTAGCCCCAACTTCTCTCCGTTCGTCCTGAGCCCTTCGACGAGCTCAGGACAGGCTTCGCGGAGCGAAGCCGAAGGGCGAACCCACTATGGCAGCGGCGGCGTTTTCCCGGTCCAGGCCGACGCCTGCTCGTAGGCATGGGCCACCTTGAGCACCGTATCCTCGCGGAAGGCGCCCGCCGCGATCTGCATGCCGATGGGCAAGCCGCCTTCGGAAAAGCCGCAGTTGATGCTCAGCGACGGCAACCCGTTGACGTTAAAGGGGATGGTGCACAGTGTCAAGAAATTACCGTCCGGACCCTGCAGCGGCGTCTTCCGGCCGTCCACGGTGACGAAACTGCTCATGGACTCTTCGATGGAGAGTGCCGGAATCGGCGAGGTAGGAGCCACGATGACGTCCACCCGGTCCAGCGCCTCGTCGAAGCCTTCGCAGATAAGCCGGCGGATGCGCTGGGACTGGTTGTAGTGGAACCCGGATACCGTCAACGCCTGGATCTGGGTGGACAGCATGCTCGGGCTGAAATCCCTGGCGTGGTTCCTCAGATAGTACTCGGCGTCGGCCGTGCTCTCCACCCGGCTGGCGCAGAGCTGCACCGCGGGAATCAGGTCCATGTGGGGGACCGTCACTTCCTCCACGGTCATGCCCAGCGAACGCAGAGTGTCGAGGGCGTCGGCAACCGCCTGGCTGACCTCGGTCGAGGCGAACCTCTCGAAGTACCCCTTGACGATACCCACGCGCATGCCCTCGACGGGGGCGCCCAGGCTCGCGGCGTAGTCCGGCACCGGTTCCCGCGAGCTCAACGGGTCCTGGGGATCGTGCCCGGCGATGACCTGCATCATGGCGGCGCAATCCGCCACGGTGCGGGTCAGCGGGCCGAAGTGGTTGGTGGAATACCCTCCCGTGCCCGGCACGCCGCCGAACACGCTCACCCGCCCGTAGGTAGGCTTGAGTCCCACGATGCCGCAAAGAGACGCCGGGTTTCTGACAGAGCCAGCGGCGTCGGTGCCGACGGTTGCCACGCACATGCCCGCGGCCACGGCCACCGCCGAGCCGCTGCTGGAACCGCCGGGTATCCGGCCACGGTCCCAGGGGTTGCAAGGAGTGCCGTAGAAAGGGTTGATCCCGTGACTGCCCTTGGCCCACTCGTGCATGTTGGTCTTGCCCAGGCTGACGGCGCCGGCCTCCCGCAGCCGGGTCACCACGGTGGCGTCGAAGTCCGGCTTCCAGTCCGACAGCGCCTTGGCGCCGGCGGTGGTACGCACCCCCCGGGTTGCGTAATTGTCCTTGATGGAGACCGGGATGCCGTGAAGCGGGCCGCGGTAGCCGCCGGAGCGGATCTCCTTTTCCGCCGCGGCCGCCTCCTCCAGCGCGCTCTCCGGCGTCGGCGTGAGATAAGCGCTCAGGAGCGGGTTCAGCCGCTCGATGCGCTCGATGTAGAGCTTCGTGAGCGCCACCGGCGAAACCTCGCCGCTGCGAATCTTCGGAGCCACTTCGCTGATGCTCAGGGTCGCCAGGTCGTTCTCGACCATTTGGATTACCTCCGGTGACGGGCTGGAGCCCACGCTACGGTGGAACCGCCGTAGGGGCGACCGCGGGTCGCCCCTACACGGACAGGCCCCTGTGAGCCTGTCGGATTTGCGTCCTAGAGACCATAGAGACTCTTGGCGTTCTGCCCGAGGATCTTGTCGATGATGTGCGGCGCCACCTCGCCCTTGCCCCTTAACACGCGCAGGGCCTCGATCTCGGCCGAGCGGTCCGCGTGGCCGTAGTCCGTGCCGATGACCAGGTTGTCCTCGCCGCCGTACCGCAGGATGGTGGCGAGGTCGTCGTCCGTCTGACAGGCCACGTACACACGGTTTTCCCGCAGGATGTCGTCCGGGAACTCCATCCCCTGCCGCTCGGACAGCCGCTTGAGGTCGTGGATCACATAGGGCAGCCACTGGGCGCTGACCTCGATGAAGCCGAACTTGAGGCCCGGAAACCTTGCAGGGATCCCCTCCATGATGAGCGAATGGAAGTCCCCCACCACCGCCAGCTTGAAGCGGCGGAAGCCGGCCGTCGCCGGAAACATGTCCTGGTAGGTGAAGCTGGCGATGCCGGAATGCACGCAGGCCGGCAGGTTGAGCCTCGCGGCCTCCTCGTACAGCGGAAAGAAATAAGGGTCGGTAAGCTGCTTGTCGCCTTCCAGCCCGCGCATCATGAACCCGCAAGCGCCTGCGTCACGGGCCCGGGCGAGCTCGGCCAGGGCCTTGTCCATGGTCAGGAACGGCAGCAGCGCGATCCAGCGCAAGCGTCCCTTGGTTCCTTCACAGAGCCCGGCAAGCCAACGGTTGTAGGTCCTGCACAGCGCCAGCTCCACCTCGGGCTTCATGGTCACCGGGCGGAGAAACAACGTCGGATAGAGCACCTGGACATCCACCTCGAGCTCATCCATGTGCCGGAGCCGGGCCTCCACGTCGCGCATCTCCCGCGCCTCCGGCGTGGTGTCGAGCCCGACGTTGTGGTTCTTGGGCTGCAGCCGGCCGTCCACGAACCAATACTCGGCCCCCCGCTTGGGCATCCGGTCCCACTTGTCGCGCAACTCGGCCTTGGTGTACTGCCGCTCCGACACGACGATCTCGGGCCGGAAGCCCTCTTCCGACTCCTCCAGGAAGTCCCAGGTGTGCGGATTCTCCAGCACGTGGGCGTCGGCATCGATGGTGAGCATGGCGGATACCCCCCTTTCTTGGCCGCGGGTGGCCCTGGCTTGCCCCTACTCCGGCGGCCGGCGCTCGAACCAGCGGGCGTGCTGCTGGTAGGCGTAGCCCACCCGCAGCAGCGTGGACTCGGCGAAGGCCTTGCTCCAGAACTGCATGCCCACCGGCAGGCCCTTGGAGCTGAAGCCGGATGGGATGGCCAGGGCCGGAACGCCGGCGAGGTTGGCCGGCGAGGGGTAGTCCGGACGGAGCATCTTGTTCACCGCGTCCAGGCCGTCCAGTTCCGAGGCCAGCGGGGCCGTCGTCGGATTGGTGGGCAGGGCCAGGACGTTCACCTCGCGGAACACCGCGTTGAACTCCCGCCGGAGCCGGCTCCGCATCCGCTGGGCCTGGATGTAGTCGCCGCAGGTGGACACCGCGCCGATGAACAGCCGCGCCCGGCGGGACTCCGAAGCCTCGCCCGCCATGGCCGCGTCCATGTCGGCCCGACAAATGTTGTAGAACTCGCACGAGTAGATGAGGCCGTTGGCGATGGTGGCGTACTCCATGCTCGGCACCGTCACGTCTCGGACCTTGGCGCCCAGGGACTCAAAGACCGCGAGCGCCTCGTCCAGGAGAGTCAGCACCTCGGGGTCGGTGTCGATGAGCTTGAAGTAGTCCCGCGGCACGCCGATGACCATGCCGGCGACCCCGGCCTTCAGGTCCGCGGTGTAGTCGGAGACCTCCACCGGACTCGAAGTGGGGTCCCTGGGATCGAACCCGGCCAGGACCTGGAGCATGTGCCCGAGATCTTCCACCACCCGGGTCATGGGGCCGGCGGTGTCCAGCGACCAGCCCAGCGGCGCCAGACCGGCGCGGCTGACCCGCCCGTAGGTGGGCTTCAACCCGGAAATGCCGCAGAAGGACGCGGGGTTCCGGATGGAGCCCGCGGTGTCCTCGCCCATGGAGCCCATGCACAGCCCGGCGGCGATGCCGGCGCCGGAACCGGTGCTGGAGCCCCCGGGCACGTGGTCGAGATTCCACGGATTGCGGGCGCCCTTGATGCCTCCCGGAAGGCCGCTCATGTTGAGCTTCCCGAGCATCACCGCCCCGGCCTCGCGCAGGTGGCGCACCGCGGTGCAGTCTTCACCGGGGCCGGCGGGCTGCGGGATGCGCACCCGCGAGAGCGCGCCCTCGACGTCGTACTGGTCCTTCACGGCCACCGGAATGCCGTGGAGCGGCCCGAGATAGCGGCCGTTCTGAATTTCCTGCTCCGCCGTGCGGGCCTCGGCCAGGGCGCTCTCCTCCATGAGGTTCACGTAGGCGTGGAGATCACCGTCCAGGGCGTGAATCCGGTCGAGGTAGGCTTGTGTCAGCTCAACCGGAGAGACCTCGCCCTTCTGCAAGCGCGGGGCGATGCTGTCAATGCTCGAGAAACACAAATCCGACATGTCCGCTCCTCACTGTTCCCGAATCACGGTTCACGGTTGCGCGGGGGGTTCGACGCCCGCCTCTAGCGGTCCTCGTCCGTCTCGGGCCGGAAGACCCCGCCGACCTGCTCGCCGGCCAGGTTGATGGAGTGCAGTTTCTCCAGGCTCTCCATGTAGGTCTCCAGCATCGGGATAAAGCGCGCGCGATCGCTGTCTGCCATCTCAAGGCCGGCCCGGCCCAGCAACCGCTTCAGGGTTTCCTCGGTGTGCTTGTCCATCACGAACCTCCCTGTCAAGAAAACATTTTGATACTCCGCCGTCTCAACCCAGATCCCCCCACAGCAACTGCACGGCGCAGACGGCGGCCACGGCCGCGGTTTCCGTGCGCAGGATTCGCCGCCCGAGCCCGACGACGTGAAACCCCTGGGCAGCGGCGTTCGCCGCCTCCTCCTCGCTGAATCCCCCCTCCGGACCCACCATCACCAGCACGGAACGCAGACTGCCGAGCTCTTCCCTGAGCGACGCGAGCCCCCTGCCCGAAGGGTCTTCCCAGAAAAGCAGCCGGGCATCGCACTGCCAGTCCCGCGCGAGCACCGCATCGCACCCGTCCGGCTCGCGAATCTCGGGAACCCGGGTGCGCCCGGATTGCCTCGCCGCGGCGGTGGCGATTTTCTCCCAGCGCGCGCGGCGCCGCGCGCCCTTGTCGCCGGCGAACCGCGGCACGGTGTGCGACGAAAAGAAAGGCGCCACACATGCCACCCCCAGCTCCGTGGACTTCTCCACGATCCAATCCATCTTGTCGCCCTTGCCCACGGCCTGGGCCAGGGTGACGGTCAGGGGGGACTCCCGCTCCGGGCGATAGGACCGTACCACGGTCATAACCACAACTCCACCATCATAGTCGCGGATCAGGGCCTCGTGCTCCGTCCCCTCGCCGTCCCACAAAAGCACCCGGGCGCCGGGGCGCAAACGCAGCACCTTGCGCATGTGCGCAAGCTCCTGACCTCCCACCGTGGCAGCGCCGTCGCGCACCGCGTCCGGCGGTATCAGGAAGCGTGGCAGGCTCATGACTCTCTCCGGGGCAACAGCGTGCTCCAACCGAAGCCGTCATTCCGGCGCAAGCCGGCATCCAGGCTCATGACTCCTTTCGGAGCAGCAATGTGCTCCACTCCTTGCGTTGTCTGTGTTGCTCCAGACGGAAACCCGGGAAGCGTGGCACCACCGCCGGCACGTGGTCGTGCAGCAGCCCGGACAGGATCAACGCGCCCTTGGTGCTCACGCGCCGGCTCAGGGGGCCGGCCAACTCCACCAGGGTCTCCAGGATGATGTTGGCTACCACCAGCGGGAACAGGCGCCGCACCCGGCCGACGCTCGTGCCGCTCAGCGTCACCGCGCGGTCGAGACCGTTGAGCCGGAGGTTGGCCCGCGCCGCTTCGAGGGCCACGGGATCGTTGTCCAACGCCAGCACCTCGCGCACCCCGAGCCGGGCCATGCCGACGGCGAGGACCCCGGACCCCGTGCCCACGTCCAGGGCCTTGGCCGGCACGGCCTCGGCGCAAAGCTCGTCGATGAACTCGAGACAGCACCGGGTGGTCTCATGGGTGCCGGTGCCGAACGCCATGGCCGGCTCGATGAGGACGGTATGGCGGCGGGTGTCTTTCGGACGGATCCACGGCGGCGTCAACAGGAACCGCTTGCCGATCTTCTGCGGCTTGAAGTGATCACGCCAGCCGTCGTGCCAGTTCTTCTCGGCGATCACCCGCCAGCGGGTACGCCCCACGAACCCGCCGGGGAAGATGTCCCGGAGACCGCGCAGATAGTGCCGGACCACGGGCCTGAGGGCGGCATCGTCCACCGCCTCCGGAAAGAACGCGCGCAGGGAACGCTCGCCGCAGACGACACCGGTCGAGCCGTTCTCCACCAGGAAGTTGGCAATCGTGTCTTGCACCGGGCCTTGGGCCTGGACGGAAAGCTCAAGCCAGCGGGCGGGCATGGCTTCCTTTATGGCATAGCCCCGGCGGCCGGGGGAAGGCGGCACTCATACACAAAATTGTTGCTTGCGCCCGGGCCGCTGATAAAATGGGGCCATGGTACCGCTGGAAATCCCGCAGGCGCCCGATCACTATCGCGCCGACAACGCCGGGGACTTTTCGTATACACCGGACCGCATGGCCGTCTTCCGGGAAGCCAACCGGTTCCGGCGGGAGTTCGGGATCGCAGCGGCCGCCGCGGACGCCAGAAGGATCGATCTCCTGCTCATCGATGTGCAGCGCGACTTCTGCCACCCCGAGGGTACGTTGTACGTCGGCGGGCGAAGCGGACAGGGGGCGGTCGAGGACACCCGGCGCATGGCGGAGTTCATTTACCGCAATCTGGCGCGGATCACTAACATCCGCTGCACCCTGGACAGCCACAACAACTTCCAGATCTTCTTCCCCTGGTTCTGGGTGGACTCCCACGGGGAGCCTCTTTCACCCCATACCCTCATCACGGTCGACAAACGCGACGCCAGCCAGTTGATCAATATCGACCCGCTGGGCAACGTCCTGAGCGAGGACGTCGTTCCCAACCCCGCCATGACCTCCTGGGTCACCGACAAGGGCTACGACTGGCTGGTGGAACAGTGCCGCTTCTACAACCGGGAACTGGCGGCGGGCGGACGCTACACCCTCTACCTGTGGCCGCCTCACTGCCTCGTGGGAAGCCCCGGACACAGCGTCACGGGAGTCGTTGACGAGGCCAGGACGCTGCACTCCCTCGCCCGGTTGACGCAGTCCTGGACCGAGATCAAGGGCTCCCACAACCTGACGGAAAACTATTCCGTGCTGCGCCCCGAGGTGCTGACCACCTGGGACGGCGGCGTCCTGGCGGAGAGGAACGTCCGTTTCTACAAGACCCTGGTGGAAGCCGACGCGCTCATCGTGGCCGGACAGGCCGCCAGCCACTGCGTCAAGAGCACCGTGCAGGATCTGCTGGAAGAGATACGGCGGGAGGACCCGTCACTGGCGCGCAAGGTCTACCTCATGACCGACTGTATGTCGTCGGTGGTGGTCCGGGGCGAAGACGGCGCGGTCGCCGCCGACTTCACCGAAGCCGCCGAACAGACCCTGGACGAGGCCGCTTCCGCCGGCATGCACTTGGTGAAGTCCACGGAACCGATGGAGAGCTGGCCGGGGATGTGACGGATCCCCTCACCGGCAACGTCCGTTCAGATCGCAGCCGCAACCTCGAGGAACCGGTCATATCTCTCGGCAAGGAGATCCACGGACGGCCTCTCGGCGGGTTTGCGGGGGACCGCGATGGGTTGGTCGTGAAGGCCCTGAATTGCGTGTTGTAGCGTTGGTCCGTCAAATTCCGAGAGGATGTCCGAACGCACTTCAATTATACCGTCCGGCCGCACGCCGACAAAGAAGCGGTCGAACGTCGCGTGATGTAGCCGGCACAAGGACAACCCGTTGCTCACGATCGGCTGACCCTCCGGCTCGGCATCCGGAATGATGTGGGCCGCATCGAGTAATTCGCCGTGCCGCAGACGACAGAATGCGCACTGGTGGCGGTACGCTCGAAGGACCCTCTCACGGAATGCGCTCGGGTGCAGTCGGCGTACGGCCGTAGTGGTCACATACCCTCGCCGAATATCCGCAACCGCGCCGGTGGCTTGGTGGGCTTCCGAAAAGATATCAAGCTGTTTTGCGTCGTCCACCGCGATGGAGAAAGCAAGATACTCGGGTTGGTCGCGGACGACGTACACCGGCCACATGGCCAAATACTTTCCCCGAACGAGCCCATGGAAGTAGGCCAGCGGAAGGTTGTTCTGCATCGCAAAGCGCAAACCCACGTTGTCACGATGCTGGGGATCTGTTCCGCGATACCGGTATCTCAGAAGATTGTCGTAACCGAACGCGTCATCATACGGCCCGTTGGGTGCGGTTGTAATGGAAAGCGGCACCTCCATCACAGCGGGTTTGAATATACCCTGAGGACCAACCAGCGGTATGCGTCGTTCATCAAGTTCGAAGCCTCTGGCCAGCAGATCGCGCGACAACACCTCTCCATGCATGGAGACCCGACGCGAGAGCCATTCGAAAGCGGCTGCTCTTACCTTCGCATCGTAGTTCCGGTCGAACGCCATGAACCATTCCCTGGAATACTAGCGGTAGCGCTGGTCTATCCTTGACGGGAGACCCTAAATCTCCTCCAGTTGCTGCTTGACTCGTTGCAGGAACCGGGCGCCGATGGCGCCGTCCACGACGCGGTGGTCGGCGGACAGGGTCATGGTCATCATGGCGCGGACGGCGATGCCTCCGCCGTACGGCACCACGCGCGACGCCACACGGCCTACGGCCAGGATACCGCATTGCGGCGGATTGATGATGGCGGTGAAGCTGTCGACGCCGAACATGCCGAGGTTGGATACCGTGAAGGTGCCGCCCTGGTAGTCGGCGGGTTGCAGTTTCCTGCTTTGGGCCTGCTGCGACAGCTCGCGGCTGCATCGGGCGAGTTCCTCGAGACCGAGCATGTCGGCATTCCGGATCACCGGCACCACCAGGCCGTCCTCGACCGCCACCGCCATGCCGAGGTTGACCTCCTCGAACCGCTCGATGCCGCCATCGGCCCAGGCCACGTTCATGGCGGGCGATTCCGCGAGCGCCCGGCTCACGGCCATGAGAATGAAGTCGTTGATGGACGGCGCCTGCCCGGCCCCTTCCTGCTTCAACCCGCTACGCCGCGCCTCGACGCCGGTCATGTCCACGTCCATGTGGAGGTAGAAGTGCGGAGCCGTCTGCTTGCTCAGGGCCATGCGCTCGCCGATGATCCGCCTCATGCTGCTGAGCCGGACGGGACCTGGGGCCCCAGCTTCGGCGCCCACGTCCGGGGAAACCCCTGCGCCGGCGGATAGCACGTCCCGCGCCACCACGGCGCCCTCCGGCCCCGTCCCCGTTACGCCGGCGAGATCCAGTCCCTTCTCTTTCGCCAGCCGCCGGGCGGCCGGGGAAGCCAGGGTCCGATTTGTTTTTGGGCCGGCGGCCGGCGCCGCGGCTGCGCGGGCCGGGGCTTTCCTTGCCTTCCGCGCGGGGGCGGAAGCCTTGGGCTTCCGCGGGGACGCCGGCGTTTCCTCTCGCCGGGACGGAGCGTCGCCCGGCTCGACGATGAGCGCAATGGTCTGCCCCACGGGGATGTCGTCATCCGGAGCCGCGGTAACGCGGACCAGAATTCCCGAAGCAGGCGCCTCTACCTCCACCACGGACTTGTCCGTCTCCACCTCCATCAACATCTCGCCCTTGGTGACGGAGTCCCCTTCCTGCTTGAGCCAGCGCACCAGCCGGCCCGTTTCCTGGGTCGCGCCCATGGCCGGCATAATGACATTCACCGCCATCGCGTTCAGCCTTGCTGTAGCCTGGGATAGAGACGGGGCAGGAGCCGCACGGCCCCTGCCCCGTGGTTGTTCGGATCACTCGTAGGAAACGCCGGGGATGGGCTTCTCCAGCACTTCCTCAAGGGTGGTGGCGCGGGACCATTGCTCGGCCGGCCGGCTCTCGCCCTCCCAGCCGATCTGGTCCATGGAGGCGTAGAGCTCGATCTGGAAGCCGTCGGGATCGGTGAACTCCACGCCCGGGTTGCAGCCGGGCCCTCTGCGCCCTTCGTACAGGATCGGCACGCCCTTGGCTTTCAGGAAGTCGCGGATCTTGAACAGTTCGGTGACGCTCCCCACCTCCAGGGCGAAGTGGTTGAACGCCACCTGGTCCGGCTCGGGCTGCCCCTTGTTGGACTTGGAGGGGAACAGCGCAACGGTATGGTGATCCGACGCGTTGCGAAGAAAGATCATGCCGCGCTCGTTCACGTCCGACACCTGGAACCCCATGATCTCCGTCCAGAACTTGGTGCTGCGCTCAAGGTCGCTGACGTTGAACACCACGTGCCCGATCTTTTTGACCTTGACCGGGGTTGTTTCCTCACTGCTCATGTTCGTCTCCTTTCCTTGCAGGAACGGGGAAGTCTTGGAGCCCCCGTGACCCGTGTTCTCTTTACCGTTTTTCAGTCGATGTGAACGAACGCCCTGGCCCAGTTGTCCGGCACCAGCGTGTGGCCCTGCCCGGTGACGTCCTCGGCGAGGAAAACGTCGCCCGCCACGAAGGTCCGCGAGGTGCCGTCGCCCACCCGGATCTCGGCGGAACCCGCGAGGGTGATGCAGTACTGCCGGCGCGGCGCGGTGTGAAAGTCGCCCAGATGGGTCGCCGGATCGTTCTTCAACACCAGCCCGGTTACCGGCAGGGTCTCGAAGAAGTAGCCGCCTTCCGCGCTGGCATCCATATCCTCGAAATGGGACTGGCCGTCGTCCCCGGTGAACAATCGAACGAACTGCACGGTGAACCTCCTGTCTGCCCGAATGCGCGTTGCCGCCCCGTCGTCCCCTTTTTACGCCTACAGGGAAGGATAGATCAATCGGCGGACAACCCCGCCGGGGGTTGCCCGTCCAGTGTGCTATACTCGCCGCCATCCGAAACGGGAGGCATCCATGCGACTCAAGGACAAGGTCACCATCATCACCGGCGGCGGACACGGACTCGGCAGGGCTTACGCGAAACGGTTCGCGGAGGAGGGAGCCCAGGTCGTCATCGCCGACATCGACGGCGCCGCGGGCGAAGCCGTGGCCGAAGAGCTGAATCGGGCGGGTCAGACAGGATGGGCCCGCTCCACCGACGTGACCCGGTACGCCAGCATCGAGGGCCTCGTGGCGGAAACCCTCGACCGCTTCGGCCGCATCGACGTGCTGCTCAACAACGCCGCCATCTACGTGACCCAGCAAATGTGGATGGGCCGCGTCGAGGACTGCCCGCTGGACGAGTGGGACCGGGTCATGGAAGTGAACCTCAAGGGCGTGTTCATGTGCTGCCGCGCCGTCATCCCGGTCATGAAGGACCAGCAGTCCGGCAAGATCATCAACATCGCCTCGGGGACGTTCCTGAA